>JAEWAU010000049.1 GCA_023391535.1 Bacillota bacterium
GCGCCGCACAGGCGCGCGGCGTGGAGGACGGCCAGCGGGCCGTGGGGGACGGCCAACGGGCCGTGGGGGACGGCAAAAAAGCCGCCGGGGAAACCGCGCCGCGCAAAACGCGCGGCCGTCCGCATGCCGGCACGGGTGCGGTCGCGCCTCATCGGAGCTAGTAAATATTGACAAATTCAGTGGCCGCGCCTACAATGGGGACAAGCCCGCCGTCCGGCAAAGCACCGGCCGGCGGCACGGCCGCTTTATTCCGCGTGCAGTCGCAACTGCCAGCAGCCGCAGCTGCCAGCAGCCGCACGCGGGCAGGGAGGATTTTCATGCCCACCGCAAAAAAACGGCGTTCCGGGCCGTCCGGAGCCAAAACCGGCGCAAAGCGCGCCGCCCCGCGCCGGAAGAAGGGCCAAAAGGCCCTTTCCGAGCAGCAACGCGCCGCAAAGCGCGAGCGCACGCGCCAAACGGGAGCCATCGCCGTCTTTTTCGCCGCGCTGCTGTTTGCGGCCGTCACGCTCATCCGCGGGGATAACCTGTGGCGCGACATTCACAATCTGCTGTTCGGCCTGTTCGGCGCCTGCGCGTTCGCGGTTCCGGTGCTCATGCTCTACATAGCCGTTGCGGCCACGTTTGAAAAGCCCATGCAGTCCATCGCCGCCAAGCTGGCGGAAGCGTTCGCGCTGCTCGTGCTCGTGGATTCCGCCGTGCAGGTGTTCACGCTCGGGCGCCTGCCGAAGGGCGGCTTTGCCGCGCTCTATTCCGGCGGCGTGGCGCTGCGCACGGGCGGAGTGGCCGGCGGGCTCGTGGGCGCGCCGCTGTGCGCGCTGTTCGGCCGCGCGGGCGCGGGCGTCACCGTCGTGCTGCTCTCGCTGCTGCTGCTCATGCTCGTCACGGATGTGACGCTCGCGCGTCTGCTGCGCGCCCTGCGCCCCCGCCCGCTCCGGCATGCCGCGCCGGAAGCCGCCGTTTCGTCCACGCCTGCGCAGGCCTCCGCCCGCCGCCCGCGCTATAACATCGACATCCCGCTCGGCGAAGCCCCCGCTCCCGAAGCGGAAGCCGCCGCTGCCGCGCCGTTCGCGGCCACGGTGCCGCGGGCGGCTCACGAACCGCCCGCGGCTTCCCCCGTAAAGCCCGCCGCGGCCGCGGTGCGTGCGCCGGAGCTGGATGAACTGGTGCAAAAAGCCGCCCAAAATCCTCCCGCCCCGGAAAAGAAACCCGAGCCCGCTGCCCCCGCGCAGCAGAGGCTCTATTCGCATCCGCCCGTCACCTTGCTCGAGCAGGGCAAAGTATGCGCGAGCGAGGACGTTTCGGAGGAGCTTAAAGGCAACGCCGCGCGGCTTGTGGAAACGCTGCGCAGCTTCGGGGTGGAAACGCGCATCACCGATATCTGCCGCGGCCCGGCGGTAACGCGCTACGAGCTGCAGCCCTCGGCCGGCGTCAAAATCAGCCGCATCACCTCGCTTGCGGACGACATCGCCCTGAACCTCGCCAGCGCCGGGGTGCGCATCGAAGCGCCCATCCCGAACAAAGCCGCCGTGGGCATCGAGGTTCCGAACCGCAACGTCAACATCGTCACCATCCGCGAGATCGTGGACAGCGCCGAGTTCCGCTCCGCCCAAAGCCGCCTCACCATGGCGCTGGGGCGCGATATCGCGGGCAACATCAAGGTGACGGACATCTCGAAAATGCCCCATCTGCTCATTGCGGGCGCCACCGGTTCGGGCAAATCCGTGTGCATCAACAGCATCATCGTCAGCCTGCTCTACAAAGCGTCGCCCGAGGAGGTCAAATTCCTCATGGTGGACCCAAAAGTGGTGGAGCTGGGCGTTTACAACGGCATTCCGCACCTGCTGGTGCCGGTGGTCACCGACCCCGGCAAGGCGGCCGGGGCGCTGGGCTGGGCCGTCACCGAAATGCTCGGGCGCTACAAGCAGTTCGCGGATGCGGGCGTGCGCGATATCCGCGGCTTCAACAAGCTGGCGGCGCAGTCGCCGGAGCGCGAGCCCATGCCGAACATCGTCATCATCATCGACGAGCTTTCGGACCTCATGATGGCCGCCCCCAAGGACGTGGAGGACGCCATCTGCCGCCTGGCTCAGATGGCCCGCGCCGCCGGGATGCACCTGGTCATCGCCACGCAGCGCCCCTCCGTGGACGTCATCACGGGCGTCATCAAGGCGAACATCCCCTCGCGCATCGCGTTCGCGGTGTCCTCGCAGGTGGATTCGCGCACCATCCTCGATATGGGCGGAGCCGAAAAGCTGCTGGGGCGCGGCGATATGCTGTTTCTGCCCATGGGCGCCTCCAAGCCCGTGCGCGTGCAGGGCTGCTTTGTCACCGACGCCGAGGTCGAGGCCGTCACGTCCTACGTCAAGCAGGGCGCGCAGGCTTCCTACGACGAGAGCGTGATGGACGAGATCGAGCGCCAGGCCGTGAAGGGCAAGGATGAGACCTCGGACGGCGAGGGCGGCGATGCGGACGACATGCTGCCGCAGGCCATCGAATGTGTAGTGGAGGCCGGCATGGCTTCCACGTCGCTGCTCCAGCGCCGCCTCAAGCTCGGCTACGCCCGCGCGGCGCGCATTGTGGACCAGATGGAGCAGCGCGGCATCGTCGGCCCGTTCGAGGGCAGCAAACCCCGGCAGGTGCTGCTTTCGCGCCAGCAGTGGGCCGAAATGCAGGTGGGCAGCGACGAAACCGGCTCCGTAAGGGGATAAGCCGCACCGTAAAGCCATAACCGTTTCACGGAACAAAGAATTCATTCTTCGCCCAACGGGAGGAAAACGTGTTTTTACCTGTCTGTAAAGCCGATCTCGAAACGCGCGGCTGGCACTATCTCGATTTCATCTGCGTCACGGGGGACGCCTACGTCGACCACCCCACCTTCGGCATCGCCATCATCTCGCGCGTGCTCGAGGACGAGGGCTTCAAGGTGGGCGTGCTCGCGCAGCCGCAGCTTTCGGACCCGCACGCCTTCAAGGCGCTGGGAAGGCCGCGCTACGGCTTTTTCGTCACCTCGGGCAACGTGGATTCCATGGTGTCCAACTACACGGTGGCCAAGCACCGCCGCGCGCGGGACGATTACTCCCCCGGCGGCAAAGCGGGCCGCCGGCCGGATCGCGCCGTGTGCGCCTACACCGCCCGCTGCAAGGCGGCCTATCCGGATGTGCCCGTGGTTATCGGCGGGCTCGAGGCATCCCTGCGGCGCTTCGCGCACTACGATTACTGGGACGACCGCGTGCACCCCTCCGTGCTGCTCGAATCGGGCGCCGACCTGCTCGTTTACGGCATGGGAGAGCGGCAGACCCGTGCTGTGGCGCACGGCCTGCGCACAGGCAGCCTGCGCACAGGCCGCCTGTGCGCAGGCGGAGAAGGGCTCGATTCCCTGCGCGGCGTGTGCTTTGCCTGCCCCGGTGAGCGCGCGCGGGCGACGGAAAACGCCGCAATCTGTCCGTCGTTCGAGGAAGTGAAAGCCGATAAGGCCGCCTACGCGCGCGCCTGCCGCATCCAGTACGACAATCAGGACGCGGTGCGCGGCCGCACCGTGCTCCAGCGCCACGGGGAAATCTGGCTGTGCCAGAACCCGCCCGCGCCGCCGCTCGACGGCGCCGAGCTCGACCGCGTGCATGAGCTGCCCTACGAGCGCATGTTTCACCCCATGTACGAAAAAGAAGGCGGCGTCCCGGCCATCGAGGAGGTAGAGTTCTCCATCACCCACAACCGGGGCTGCTTCGGAGCCTGCAATTTCTGCTCCATCGCCTTCCATCAGGGGCGGCGCGTCACCGCGCGCAGCGCCGATTCGGTGGTGGCGGAGGCGGAGCGCTTCACGCAGAACCCGCGCTTCAAGGGCTATATCAGCGACGTGGGCGGCGCAACGGCCGATTTCCGGCTCCCCTCTTGCCAAAAGCAGATCGCGCAGGGGCTGTGCGCGCGCAAGTGCCTTGCGCCCGAGCCCTGCCCGAACCTCGAGGCGTCGCACCGCGACTATCTGGCTCTGCTGCGCCGCCTGCGCGCGCTGCCGGGCGTCAAAAAGGTATTCATCCGCTCCGGCCTGCGGTTCGATTACATCCTGGCCGATAAGGACGACACCTTTTTCCGCGAGCTGGTGCGGCATCACGTCAGCGGCCAGCTCCGCGTGGCGCCCGAGCACTGCTCGCCGCGCGTGCTCGAGAAGATGGGCAAGCCCAGAATCGAATCCTACCTCGCGTTCCAGAAGAAGTTCTACGCGCTCACCAAAGAGGCGGGCAAAAAGCAGTTCCTCGTGCCCTATCTGATGTCGTCGCACCCCGGCAGCACCCTTGCGGACGCCGTGGAACTGGCGCTGTTTCTGCGGCGCGAGCACCTGCGCCCCGAGCAGGTGCAGGATTTTTACCCCACGCCCGGCACCATCTCCACCTGCATGTTCTACACGGGGCTCGACCCGCTCACGATGCAGCCGGTGTATGTGCCGCGCAGCCCGCACGAAAAGGCCATGCAGCGCGCATTGCTGCAGGCCGGCCTTCCGCAGAACCGCCGTCTGGTGCTGGAGGCTCTGCGGGAAGCGGGGCGCGAGGATCTCATCGGCTCCGGGCCGGATTGCCTAATTCCGGGAAACCGCAGCGTGGCGGGCAGCCGCAGCGTGGCGGGCAGCCGCGGCACGCCTTCCGGACGCGATGCGGCGGGCAGCCGCGGCGTTTCCGGAAAGTATTCTCCTCCCGGCAGGCACGGCGCCGCGCGCGGAGGGAAACGCACATGGAAAAAAGGCGGGCGCTGAAGCGCCTCCGGTTTCTGCTTCCGCTCGCCGGGGTCTGCGCCGCGTTCGCGGCGCTCGTGAACCTTGCCGGGGCGGAAAAGCTGCCCGCGGCCCTGCAGCGCCCGCTGGACGCGGCGAACGAGGCGGCGGGCGGGCTGTTTTACCGTCCGGCCGGGCTCACGGTGGAGTTCATCGACGTCGGCCAGGGCGACAGCGCCCTTTTGCTGTGCGGCGGAAAATCCATGCTCATCGACGCCGGCAAGCCGAACGAAGCCTCCGCGGTGGAAAATGCGCTGCTGCAGGCGGGCGTGACGCGGCTCGATTACGCGCTGGGCACCCACCCGGACGACGACCATATCGGCGGCCTCGCGGACGTGCTGCGGCGCTTCGGGGCCAAAACGGTGCTGTTCCCGCCCGTCGCGGGCGATACGGATTCTTACCGCGCCTTTGCGGCGGCGGCCGGCGCCTGCGGCGGCATCACGCACGTGCGCGCGGGCTTTTCCGGCACGCTCGGCGGCGCGGCGTTCCGGCTCGTGGGCCCGCTGCGCGCCTATGCGGATACCAACGACATGTCGCTGGTGCTGCGCCTCACCTACGGCTCCCGCGCGTTCCTGTTCACAGGGGACGCCTCCGCCGCCGCGGAGGCGGATATGCTGGCGGCGCACGAAAACCTCCGGGCGGACGTACTCAAGGCGGGGCACCACGGCAGCGCCACGGCCACCTCGCCCGCCTTCCTCAGGGCGGTGGCCCCGCGGTACGCGGTGCTCAGCGTGGGAGCCGGCAACAGCTACGGGCTCCCGGGCCGCAGCGTCACGCAGGAGCTCGCGGGCGCGGGCGCGGCGATTCTGCGCACCGATCTCGACGGCACCGTGACGTTCTGGACCGACGGCAGGGCGCTGCGCGCGCGCACCGAAAACAGCCGCGGGGGGGGGGGGGGGGGGGCGCG
>JAEWAU010000115.1 GCA_023391535.1 Bacillota bacterium
AAAAACCCGGCGGCGGGCCCCCCCCACCCCCCCCCCCCGCGCCCGGTTTCGCGCCCCGCGCCGCTACCAGGAGCGGCCCGGATTGCCGGCCATCAGGTTCACGGTTCCCTGCAGATAAAAAACGGAATAGTGAAGTAAGGAAGGGTTTGGGTTCTTTTTGCTGGGAGCGGGGAATACGAGCAGCATTTTATATTCGGACGTGACGACATAGCCGAGAATAACCTGCGACGAGGACGTGTGCACATAGGCCGGCTTGCCATAGGCGGAGCGCACCGCGTTGTACGAAAGGGCGGAGAGCGCATGGGCGCTTGAGCGGACCTCAAAGATCTGGTCGCCCTTATTGAAACCGAAAACGGCGGAATGGGCGGCGTAGACATTGTAGATGCCCATGGCCGAGGCGATATACTGGCTGCTGGTGGGTTTTCCCCATTTGGCCTCTACCGTATCGATTACGGTGCTCTTCACGGCAAAGGGAATATCAACGGCTTTTCCGAGCCGGGCCTCCTGCTTCATCTGCGTCAGGAGCTGCTTTACCGAAGCGCTCTGGGAAGCGGCCGCGGAGGCGGCCAGGCAGGGAGCGGCGGTGAAAACGGCCAGCGCCGCGCAGAGCGCGGCCGCCGCGAGGGCTTTTGCGCGCAGGGAAAATTTCATCGGGTTTGGCCTCCTTCTACCATTCTTTTCTGTCGGTGATTTTTCATTTTACGGAGTTCCGGCCGCGGGAACTGCCGGTTCGCCCGCGGGGCTCGTTTTCCGTTCCTAGTATAGCGCGGCAAGGCACGGCAATCGTTGGAATTTCGTATCAATCCCGTATCAAATCCGTTGCCGGAACCGGCCTGCCCTACCAGCATATCCGGAAAAGACGGCCACATACGAAAGCGGATGCGCGCAAAACACAGCCGGGGCGCCGCGCGGCGGACAAATCCGCTGTACGTCGCCCCGGCAAAGCGCCGAATCAATCTCTTTTTGAACGCCGTTACGCCGGGTTTTGCTGAATATAGCGCTCGAGCAGCTTCAGCGTGTTTTCCACGCCGTCCTTATGCGAGCGCTCATAGCCGTGGGAGGCGTACACGCCCGCGCCGATGAGGCCGTGCTTAAGGTCGTAGCCCGCAAACAGCGCGGCGTCCGCATCCGAACCGTAGCGCGGGTAAATGTCCACGGCGAACGAAAGCCCCGCGCTTTCCGCGCACCGGATGAGGTTTGTGGTCACGTCGTAATCGTAGGGGCTGGGCGAATCCTTCGCGCAGATGCTCACCATGCGCTCCGTGCAGGCGAGCCCTTCGCCGATGCAGCCCATATCCACGCTCACGATCTCCTCCGCGTCCTCCGGGAGGCCGCCGGAGGCTCCGTGGCCCACCTCCTCGTATACGGTGATGAACAGGTAGATTTTCCGCGCGGGCCGCAGCGTTTTTTCGCGGATATTTTTCGCGAGGCCCAGCAGGATGGCGACGGAGAGCTTGTCATCCAGAAAACGGCTCTTGATGTAACCGCTTTCCGTAATCACCGTGCGCGGGTCGAAGCAGACGAAATCCCCGTTGCGGATGCCCAGCGCTTCCGTGTCCTTTTTCTCTTTTACGTCTTCGTCGAGCACGATCTCCATGCCATCGAAATCCCGCGCCTGTTTGGAGTATTCGCCGTTGACGTGCACGGAGGGGTCGTTCATCTGCAGCGTTCCTTCGAATAGTTTGCCCGAGCGGGTGCGGACGCGGCAGTTTTCCGTTTCGCAGTTGTTGGCGTTTAAGCCCCCGATGGGCAGCACGCGCAGGCGGCCGTTCTGCTTTATTTCGGCCACCATGGCGCCCAGCGTGTCGATATGCGCGGAAAGGATGAGCGGGCGGCCTTCGCCGCCCAGCTCGCACACCACGCAGCCCTTGTTCGTAAGGCGGGGGGCAAACCCGAGCTTTTCGAGTTCTTCCACCGTGTAGCGGGTGACTTCGCGTGTTAAGCCGCTGGGGCTGTCGATCGCCGTGAGGTTTTTGAGCTGTTCCAGAATATAGTCCATATGTATCCTTCTTTTTTCATTTTTTGCAGAGGAACCGGGCGCTATAGCAATTCCGCTTAAAATTGCGGGAGGTTGTATTTCGTCTATCCGTCCCCTTTGGTGCGGCGAAACACCCTGGAACCTATCAAATTAAAGTGGAAATGCCGTAGGTATCAGAACCCCGCGATCACGCCGCGCCCGAGGCTTTGCAGCACTTCGGAGGCGAGCCGCACGGCGTTTTCGTAATCCGCGAAAGCCGCGATGCCGTAATGCGTGTGGATATAGCGCACCGGCAGGCCGATGACGATGACCGGCACGCCCGCGTTCGAAAGGTGGATGGGTGCTCCGTTGGTGGAACCGCCGGAACGCACGGCCTCCTGCACGGGAATGCCGCTTTTTTCGGCCAGGTTCAGCGCGAAGCGCTGGAACCGCGGGTTCGTGATCATGCGCGCGTCGATGTGGCGCAGCATCGGCCCGCGCCCGATGGCCGTCTGCGTGAGATACGGCTCGGTGAAGGTATCGTCGGCCGGGCAGCCCTCGAACACGATGGCCGCGTCGGGTTTGATGCGGCCGGAGGTTACGGCCGCGCCGCGCGCGCCCACCTCCTCCTGCGCCGCGAAGCCCGCCTCCACGTTCACGGCAAGCTCTTTGCCGCGCAGCGCCTCGAGCGTGCCGAGCAGGGCCGCGCAGCCGAGCCGGCAGTCGAACGCCTTGCCGATCATGCGGCCGTGCGCGGCGTCGTATTCAAACGGCACGTCCGGCACCACCGGCTCGCCGATGCGCACGCGGTAGTCGCGCAGCGCCTCCTCGCGCGAGGCCGCGCCGATGTCGATGACCATGTCGGCGAGAACCGGAGGCGCGGATTTTTCGGCCTCCGTCATGAAATGCGGCGGCTTGCTTGCCACTACGCCGGAAAGATAGCGGCCCTCCGCGTTGCGCACGCGCACCTTGTGCGCCGGCACGTTGCCGGGCACCCATCCGCCCAGCGGGATAAACCGCAGCGTGCCGGCGGGCGTCACGGCCTGCACCATAAAACCTACCTCGTCGGTGTGGGCGTCGAGCTGCACCACGGGAAGCCCCGCGCGGTTTTCCTCCCGGTGCAGGTAGAGGTTGCGCAGGCTGTCCTCCTCGAACGCGCCGAGACCCTTTCCGTGCCGGCGCAGCGCCGCGAGCACGTCGTCCTCAAAACCGGAGGCCCCGTTTGCTTCCGAAAGCTCCCGGATACAGGCAATCTGCCGCTGTGTTTCCATGAAATCCGCCGTCCTTTCGCCCGGGCGGGAACAAACCCGCCCGGCGTGTTTGGCCCTATTATAGCACAAAACGCCCGAAAAAGGGCCCGGCGCGCCCGCGCGGGGCGGTTGGAAAACGCGCCGCCGCGGTATATAATGGAGGCGGAAGCGGGCGCGCGCCGGAGCTCTGCCGGCGACTCAAAACGCGCAACCGGATGCAGGAGGCGGCATATGCTCGAAAACGTGGATTTGAACGAAACAATCGATAAGGAAGAGTATACCCGGCAGCTCAAACCGCTGCAGGAAGAGCTTTCGGCGCTGGCGGGGCCGATGAAGGCGGCGGGGCTGCCCGTCGTCATCCTGTTCGAGGGCTGGGGCGGCTCGGGGAAAGGGCGCGTCATTTCCCGCCTGATTCTCAATTTCGACCCGCGGTGGTTCAGCGTGGTCAATACGCAGCCGCCCACGCCGCTGGAGCTGCGCCGGCCCACCCTGTGGCGCCACTGGCTCACGCTGCCCGAGGCGGGGCGGATCTCCGTGATGGACCGCTCCTGGTACCAGGAGGTGAGCGTGCTGCGCGTGGAAAACGACGTGGATGAGCCCACAAACCTGCGCCGCCTGGACGAGATCAACCGCTTCGAGCGCGGTTTGGCCGATAACGGCTACCTCATCCTCAAGTTCTTCCTGCACATCACGCGCGCGGAGCAGAAGGCACGCTTCGAAAAGCTCGCGGACGATAAAAACACCGCGTGGCGCGTAACGGAAACCGATTGGCGGCACAACCGGCAGTACGGGAAGCACCTTGCGGCGTTCGAACGGATGCTGACCTATACGAACGCGCCGTACGCGCCGTGGCACATCGTTTCCGGCATGAACGACGAGGTGCGCACGCTCGGCGTTTTCCGCGCCGTAAGCGAGGCCGTGCAGGCCGCCCTGAAGCAAAAGCAGGAAAACGCCGCCGCGCCGCGCGCGCAGGCCTCTCCCGTCGACCCGGGGCCCTACCGCCTGCTCGCGATGCCGAAGCTGCAGGACGTGGACCTTTCCAAAGCCCTGCCCGAGGAGGCATATAAAAAGCGCCTCAAAAAGGAGCAGGAGCGCCTTTCGGAGCTGCACAACAAAATCTACCGCCGCAAAATACCCGTCATCGCCGTATACGAGGGGTGGGACGCCGCCGGCAAGGGCGGCAACATCAAGCGCGTGTCGGAGGCGCTCGACCCGCGCGGCTACGAGGTTGTGCCCATCGCGGCGCCGAGCCGGGAGGAGAAAGACCGCCATTACCTCTGGCGGTTCTGGCGGCAGCTCCCGAAGGACGGGCACGTGGCGATTTTCGACCGCTCGTGGTACGGGCGCGTAATGGTGGAGCGCATCGAGGGCTTCTGCACCGAGGAGGACTGGCGCCGCGCCTACCGCGAGATCAACGAGTTCGAGCGCCAGCTCTGCGACTGGGGCGCGGTGGTGGTGAAATTCTGGCTGCATATCGATTCGGACGAGCAGCTGCGGCGCTTTGAGGAACGTAACGCGGACCCGGCGAAAAAATGGAAGATCACCGACGAGGACTGGCGCAACCGTGAGAAATGGCCGCAGTACGAAACGGCCGTGAACGACATGCTGCGCTATACCTCCACGGAGTTCGCGCCATGGCACATCATCGAGGGCAACGACAAGAAATACGCGCGCGTGCGGACGCTCGAAATCCTCAACGCGGCGGTGGAGGAGCGCCTCGCGCAGGAAAAAGGCCGGCGCTGAGCGGCCGTTACGTATCCGCGGCGTCCCCGATCAGGCGGCGGAACACCGCGCGGTAGGAATCCGCGAAAATGCTGTTTTTGCGCCAGATGAAGCTGAATTCGTGCGCAATGGCACAGCCCGGAATGGGGATGCGCACGAGCCTTCCGCTTTGCAGCCCCCGCTCCACCACCGGGCGGTACAAAAACCCGATGCCCAGGTTGTGGATGAGCAGCTCCAGAATGAGGTGCGGGTCGTTTACGGTGGAAATTCTGGAAAACCGCGCAAGCGAGTACCCGTTTTCCTCGAGATAGCGCGCGAGCACCTCGCGGGTTCCCGAACCGGCCTCGCGCACGATGAGCGGGCAGCCGAACAGGTCGGAGAGCCGCCGTACCTCCCCGAGCGGGTATTCCGCGCCGCGCACGGCCACAAGCTCCTCGCGCCGGATGGGAATATGGTCGTATTCCGCCTTGCTGAAAAAGCCCTCGATCAGCGCGAAATCGATCGAGCCGCCGTCGAGCAGCGTCAGCAGGTTTTGGGTATCCGAAATGGTGAGGTCGATTTGGAGCGCCGGGTCGCTTTGCAGAAAGCGCACCAGCCGTTCCGGCAGGTAGTAGCCGCCTACCGACAGCGTGGCGCCGAATTTCAGCCGCCGTTCCCTGCGCCCCTCCGTGCGGACGGCGTCTTTCAGCCGCAGCTCGTCGTGCCGGAACGAGAGCAGCGCGTTGTGGATGGTTTCGCCCGCATGCGTCAGCGCGAGCGTTTTGCCGTCGTAGGTGAACAATTTTACGCCGTAATAGCTTTCCAGGTGCCGGATGTGCTGCGAAACGCAGGGCTGCGTGAGGTTCAGCTCCTGGGCGGCTTTGGTAAAGCTTCCGTGCCGGCACACGCTCAAAAAGGTCTGGGTGCGAAAATCCAGCATCGCGGACGTCCCCTTTTTTATTTAACCATAAAATATATTTATTATAGAATAAGAATAAATAATTTTCAATTATCGCCCTCTTCTGTTATACTGATACCGAAAAAAACACCGCCTGCGGCGGGGCTTTTGCTTTTATAAATGGAAAGGGGCTATCCGCGTGAACTGGGATCTGATCGTAATCGGGGCCGGGCCGGCCGGCATAAGCGCTTCGCTGTACGCCGTCAGCCGCGGGCTGAACGTGCTGCTGCTGGAAAAAGAACGGGTGGGGGGCATCCTCGGCAAGGTTTCCACCGTCACCCATTATTCGGCAATCCTGCCGGATGAAACGGGCGCCACCTTTGCAAAGCGCCTGGAGGAACAGGCGCTGCGCGCCGGTGTGGAACTTCGGTACGAGAACGTGACGCGCGTTTCCCTGGCCGGCGAAATCAAGCGCGTGGAAACGGATAAGAGCGCTTATGAAGCGCGCGCCGTCATTCTTTCAAACGGTTCCACGCCCAAAAAGCTGGGGATTCCCGGCGAGCGGGAGCTGGCGGGGAAGGGCATCGGCCTGAACGCCGCCAAAGACGGCGCCCGCTATGCGGGAAAGAACATTTATGTGGTGGGCGGCGCGGACGGCGCCATCAAGGAAGCCCTTTATCTGGCGCAGTTTGCCAAAAAGCTCACAGTCATCCATTTTGAAAGCCGGCTCGGGGCCATTCCGGAGTTCACCCGCAAACTGGAACGCCTGCAAAACGCGGAGGTGCTGCTCGAAACGCGCCTCACGGGCGTTTTCGGCAAAGAGCGCGTGGAGCGACTGGAGCTGACCGAAGAAAACGGCGGCGCAAAGCGGGTGCTGGAGGACGACGGCTGCGGTATTTTCGTTTACGCCGGAACCGCCCCCAACACGCAGCTCTACGGCGAACTGGAGCTTTCGGGCGGCTATATCCCCGCCAATGAAAAAATGGAGACGCGGCTTGCGGGCGTGTACGCGGCCGGAGATATCCGGGTCAAACAGGTGCGCCAGGCGGCCACCGCCGTTGCGGATGGCGCCATTGCCGGCATCAACGCCGCCGCGTATGTGAAAGCCTGAAGCGCGCGGCGGATTGCATCGGCCGGCCGTCTGAAAAGCGGAAAATGCGCCTTGATGGGGAGCTTTCCTCCCGATCAAGGCGCATTTGTTCTGCAAAGTTTTCCGATGATGCGTTTTACCCCGCCTCCCGGAGCGCCCGCTTTGTTTTTCAAATGGAGCGCTTTCCCGCACGGTTACAGGAGCTCGGAATATACGAGGTCCCGAATCGTCGGGTGAATCACATCGAACGCATACCCGCAGTTCAGAACCTGCTGCGCATAAAAGATCGCAAGGCGATTTTCGGTATCGGCCAGCACATAGACGCCGGCCGCGCCGTCCCACCCGAATTCGCCCAGCGGGCTTTTCACGCCGGAATGTTCTTTTTCCATCAGCGTCCGAACGCCGAGGCCGTAGCCGTACCCTTTTTTGTTCAGCAGCGCGAAATCCTTCAGCGACGCTTCGCCCAGCTGGTTTTCGCGCATCTGCTCAATCGATTCCATGGAGAGCAGCCGGTATCCCTCCGCGCTCACGCCGTGGTTGCACAGCGCATCCAGAAAGCGGATGTAATCGTCCACGGTGGAGGCAAGGCCCGCGCCGCCGCTCTCGTAATTGGGCGAAAGCACATAGCCGTTCGCACGGGAGACGGGCGACGCCGTCATGGTTTCGGGGCGGTACTCGAACTGATCGCTGAAATGCGCTTTCTGCCACGGCGTCTGGGTAAAGCCCGTGTGCTCCATGCCGAGCGGCGTAAAGATATGCTCGCCGAGGTATTCGCCGAAGGATTGGCCGGAAACCGCCTCGACTACCGCGCCCAATACGTCATGGCTCAGGCTATACTGGAAATGCGTTCCGGGCTCGAAATCCAGCGGCTCTGAAGCAAGGGCCCCGATGATCTCGCGCGTGGTCGCCTTCCGGTTCGTTTCCTCCAGCTTTTTCCGAATGGAGGGCACATTGATGTCGTAGTTGAGCCCGCTCTGCATCGAGAGCAGATGCCGGATCGTCAGGGGAATTTCCGCGGGCTCGGTGCGGTTTCCGTGCCGAACCTGCAGGCTGCCGTATTCGGGCAGATAATCCGAAACCGGGGCGTCGAGGGAAAGCCGCCCTTTTTCCACGAGCTGCATCACCGCCGTGCAGGTGATCGGCTTGGTTGCGGAATAGAGCCAGAACGCCGCGCCGCTTCCCGCCGGTTTCGTCTTTTCCGCGTCGAGGAACCCGGCGCTGCGGCGGAAAACGGGCTTGTGCCCGCGGTACACGACGCAGTCGCAGAACGGTATCCCGCGCGCTGGCAGAGAATCCAGATAGTCCGAAAGAGCCGATCTACTCAAATGACTCGCCTCCAAAGGATTTCATGTTTTACGGCGTTTTCCGTCCGTTTGTTTTTCGCAATCAGCCCGGCCCGGCCGCCCCCGCGGGATGCCGCGTCCCTGCCGGTAAGGCCCTAAGTGGCAGGAATAACGAGAAAACGCGCCTACAAAACTGTAAGCGCGTTTTTTCAAAGGATTTGCTGTTGGTGGACCCAGTGGGATTCGAACCCACGACCCCCACAATGCCATTGTGGTGCGCTCCCAGCTGCGCTATGAGCCCATAAGCTGATCTGATTTTTTGCGGCTCGTTTATAATACCACAGTTGAATTTGAATTTCAAGTATAAAATCGCGCTTTTGCAAAAAAATGAGAAGGTGAGTTTTTTTATTGCAATTCCATAAAAGATTGGGAGAGGTGATGTTTCGCCTTCCCGCCTCCGGCGGGAAGGCGAAACACGCCGGAACGTGTCCATCTTTTCTGGAAATGCTGCAGGTGGATTTCCGAGTCGGGTTCCGGCGGTGAAAAACCTGCCGCGGAAAGGAGACATGCGGATGCGCATCTTGAACGCGGCAGGGCGCTTTGCGGCCCTGTGGCTTGTGATGGGGCTGAGCTACGCGCTGCTGGAGTATCTGTACCGCGGCTTTACGTATCCCTGCATGATCGCGGTGGGCGGCCTGTGCGGCGCTCTGGTGGGCCTGCTCGACGAATTTCCGTTTTTCCGGGGCCGGCGCATCTGGCTCCAATGCGCGGTGGGCACGGGCATCACGCTGGCCATCGAGTTCGGCAGCGGCTGCCTGCTCAATATCCGGCTCGGCATCGGAGCGTGGGATTACCGCGCGCTGCCCTGCAATCTGCTCGGCCAGATCTGCCTGCGCGCCGCCGTAGGCTGGTTTTTGCTCATGCCGTTCGTCATCTTTTACGACGATTGGCTGCGCTGGCGCCTGTTCGGCCAGCCACGCCCGGAGCGCAGCCTTCTCCGGTGCTACCGGGATTTCTTTTTGGGCCGGTAAAAAGGGCGTGGAACCTGCACGCCCGCGCAGGCTCCACGTCCTTTTTCAGGAACGCTTTTTTCACACTTTGGAAGCGGAGCCAGCCTGCGCCGGCACCGTGCCCTTTGCGGTATCCGCCGGATGGGAAACCGCTCCTTTGCGCGCCGGGCCCGGCTCCCAGATTTTAAGTAGGCCCTCGTCGCTTTTGAGCTGCAACGGCATGGTGGCCACCACGATGTGCTTGTAGCGCAGAAGCTGCCGGGCGATATAGCGCCCGGAGCCGTTGTGCAAAAACTTCTCCCAGCGGGAATGGACCTCGAATTCGGGCAGGATCACCGTGACCATGTCGCCCTTCTTGTACTGGTATTCCTCCGATTCGATGAATTCGAGCAGCGGCTCCACGATCTTGCGATAGGGGGAATACCGCACCACGAGAGGAACTTTGGTGTGCAGGTGCGCGTATTTTTCGCGCACCTTTTTTTCGGTTTCCTCGTCGATGACGACGCTGAACGCCACCACGTGGTCCGAGATGGTCATGGCGTAGCGCAGCGCGCGCAGGCTCGCGCGGTTGATGCTCGCCACGGGTACGATGACGCGGTTGCGGTAGAGCTTACCGTCGATGCCTTCCTGCTCCAGCTCGTCGTTGCTCACCTTGAGCTGCTGCGCCACGTTCGTGTAATGTTTTTTTATGGAAAGCATCCCGAGCACCAGCAGCGGGATGAGAACGATCACAAACCATGCGCCGTGCGTGAACTTGGTGACGCCCACGATGAGCACCACCATGGAGGTGACGAAGGCGCCGAACCCGTTGATGACGGCTTTGTGCAGCCAGTGCGGCTCCGTGGCGCGGCGGCGCAGCCAGTGCTTGAACATGCCGAACTGCGAGAGCGTGAACGAGATGAACACACCGATGGCGTAGAGCGGAATCAGCGCGTTGGTGTTGCCGCGGAACACCACGATGAGCACGCCAGCAACCGCGGAAAGGGCAAGGATGCCGTTGGAAAAGCCCAGACGGTCGCCGCGCATGGCGAGCTGGCGCGGCGCGTAGCCGTCGTGCCCCATCAGGGAGGCGAGCTGCGGGAAGCCCGAAAACGAGGTGTTGGCCGCCATCACGAGCAAAATCATCGTGACGCCCTGAATGAGGTAATACATGAAACCGCCGCCGTAAATGCGGCAGACGATCTGCGAAAGGACGGTGTTGTCGTGCGCCGGAACGGCGTGGTAGAGATTCGCCAGAATGGAAACGCCGCCGAACAACAGCAACACGAACAGCGAGAGCAGCAGCAGCACGCGCTTGGCGTTTTTGATCTGCGGCTCCTTAAAGTTGGGGATGGAGTTGCTCACGGCCTCCACGCCGGTGAGGGCGGCGCAGCCGTTAGAAAACGCGCTCAGCAGCAGCATGAGGGAGAGGTTCTGCTTTACGGGCAGGGGCTGCGCCGCGTGCGGGGTTCCGCCGGTTACGGCGAATTTGATTACGCCCACGAGGATGGTAATGAGCATCAGCGCGATGAACGCGTAGGTGGGGATGCTGAAAATGCGCGAGGCTTCGCGGATGCCGCGCAGGTTGCCCAGCGTGAGCAGCAGCAAAAAGCAGAGGCAGATCGGCACCGTATAGGGCAGCAGCGCGGGAAAGGCCGAGGTGACGGCCGCGGTGCCCGAGGAGATGCTCACGGCCACCGTGAGGATGTAGCCCACCGAAAGCGAAGCGCCTGCCGTGAGCCCCGGAAGCGTGCCGAGGTTGTCGCTCGCCACCACGAACGAGCCGCCGCCGTTGGGGTAGGCGGGAATCGTCTGCATGTACGAAAACGTCACGATCATCAAAAGCAGAATGATGGCGCCGGATACGAACGCGAGCTGCTCGTACGCCAGCGTTCCGATGCCGATGAGGACGATGAGAATTTCCTCGCTGGCATAGGCCACCGATGAGATGGCGTCGCTCGAAAGAATGGGAAGGCCGGTGAGGACGGAGTATTTCTGCCCGCCGAGCGCTTCATTGCGCAGAGGTTTACCGATGAGGATTTCTCTTGCGTGTTTCCACATGTGCATTTCACCAGGTCTATCTATAAATTTTCCGTGCGCCCGCGCCGGAGCGGGAGAACCGTTCCGCCTCCACGCGAAAATGCCGGCCAAGCAGGCCGGTATCCGGGTTGGAACGCTCTGTAGCAGTTCCATAAAAAAATAGAGGAGCTGCGTTTCGTCCGTTTGCCTCTCCTGATTCGTCGAAACGCTTCGGGCGCGTCCGTCTTTCATGGAAATGTTGTAAGATAAGAACTAATTATATACGTTCCCTTTCGGAAACAAAAATTGAGAAATAAGATAAATTCCCGATAAAATTCGTTAAATATTGAAGTTATGTATCTATACCTTTAAAATACACAGTGAATCTTTCAAAAACGATATGTAAATACGATATATACGGCATTTTCGAAAAAATTGCATGCGAAAACGGGGCGGTTTCCGGAAGTTTGCCGTGGGGCGCGGGGGTGTTTCCGAGCGCCCGCGGGGCGAACGGGACGCGCGGGTCCGCCGTATACTGGAACAGCGGCGCCGCGCGGCTCCCGTGCGGGGCCGGAAAATGCGCGCCGCCGGGGTGATTTCATGATTACGGTCAGCCTGTGCATGATTGTAAAAAACGAGGAACATACGCTTGGCAGATGCCTGCGCTCCGTTCAGGGCGTAGTGGACGAGATCGTCGTGGCCGATACCGGCTCCTCCGACGGCACGAAGGCCGTAGCCGGGAAATACGGCGCGCACGTGTACGATTTCGAGTGGATCGACGATTTTTCGGCCGCGCGCAATTTCGCTTTCAGCAAGGCGACGAAGGATTATATCCTGTGGCTGGATGCCGACGACGTACTGCGCCCGGAGGACGCCGAAAAGCTGCGGTCGCTCAAACAGACGCTCCCGGCGGATGTGGACGCCGTGATGATGCGCTACAACACCGCGTTCGACGCGGCGGGCAACGTCACGTTCTCCTATTACCGCGAGCGCATGGTGAAGCGCGCGCGGGGCCTCGTTTGGCACGAGCCGGTGCACGAATATATCGAGCTGCGCGGGCGCACGCTCAACGCGGATATCGCCGTTACGCACACCAAAACGCACTATACGCCCACGGGGCGCAACCTGCGTATCTACGAAAAAATTCTGGCCTCGGGCGGGACGCTTTCCCCGCGCGGGCTTTACTATTACGCGCGGGAGCTCAAGGATAACGGGCGTTTTTCCGACGCGGCCGGCGCGTTCCTCCGCTTTCTGGACGGCGGCCGCGGCTGGGTGGAGGATAACGTCGCGGCCTGCCGCGAGCTCGCCGCGTGTTACGGGCAGCTGGGCGAGCGCGAAAAGCAGTTTCTCGCGCTGCTGCGCAGCTTTTACTACGCTTCGCCGCGCGCCGAGGCGTGCTGCCGGCTCGGCTACCTCTGCAAGGATGCGGACGAAACGGAGCAGGCCGTGTTCTGGTTCCGAACGGCCGCGTCGCTTCCGCGCCCGCAGGGGAGCTGGGGCTTTTTTGAAAACGACAGCTGGGGCTACGTTCCCTGCATCGAGCTTGCGGCCTGCCTGGATAAGCTCGGGAGGACGCGCGAAGCCGAGGAATGGAACGAAAAGGCCGCCGTCTTCAAGCCGGAGGACCCCTCCGTGCTCTATAACCGGCGGTATTTCGCCGCAAAGCGCGGCGCGGACGGCGCGTGATCGGATTCTGCGCTGCAAAACGGCAGGCTTGCCGCGAACGCCGCGCTCCAAATCGTCTGCAAATCTTATTCTGCGGGGAAGGTGCGGGTATGAAGGTGGCCCTCCTTACGCTGTTCGGCCGGCTCGACACCACGTATTCGCTGGTCAGCGTCGTCGCCGAGCAGCTCCGCATGCTGCTGGCGGCCGGAATACCGGTGAAGCTGCTGGTGTGCGAGCAGTTCGACGAGAGCAGCAAATTCGGCATCTATTGCGACAGCCGCATCCAATGGGGCAGGGTGTGCAACACCCACCGCGGCCGGCAGATCGAATGGCACGATTACGAGGATGCGCGCACTCCCGTGCACGCCTCCTTTTCCGCGGAGGCCGACACGGTGGCCGAAAGCCTTGCGCGCGAGCTGGCGGATGCGGACGTCTGCTTTCTGCACGACATTCTCTATCAGGGCTGGCATCTGCTGCACAACGTGGCTCTGCGGCGCGCGCAGAAATCGCTGCCGCGCCTGAAATTCCTCTCGTTTGCGCATTCCGCGCCGCTGCCGCGCCCCGCAAAGCTCGTCTGGCCCTATTCGGCGCGCTTTCAGCCGCTGCCGAACACCGAATATATCTCCTTCACCTACGCGGGGCTGCCGCCGCTCGCGCGCCAGTTCGGCGTGCCCGAGGCCCGCTGCCGCGTGGTTTATAATTCGCTGGATCTGCTTGCGGCTTTCGGCCCGGACGTGCGCGCCCTGGCGGAAAAGACCGACCTGCTCTCCCCCGAGGCGCTGCTGGTTTACCCGGGCAGGCTCACGCCGGCCAAACGGTTCGAGAAGGCGGCGGCCTTCGCGGGCGCGCTCAAAAGCGCGGGTGCCGACGGCGTGCGCGCCGTGTTCTGCGATTTTCCCTCCGCGGATGTGAAGCCGGAGGCCTACCGCGCGGCCGTGCGCAAAACGGGGCGCCGGTTCGGGCTGGCGGATGAGGATATGGCGTTTACCTCGGAGCTGGGCTGGCCCGAAGGGTTCCCGCGCGCCGCGGTGCTGGAACTGTTCACGCTCTCGAACCTGTTCGTGATGCCGTCCTTTTCCGAGGCGTTTCCGCTCACGGTGCTGGAAGCGGCGAGCCGCGGCAACCTGCTCGTGCTCAACGGGGCGGTTCCGCCGCTGCGCGAGATCGGCGAGAGCCTGGGGGCGATGCTGCTGCGCTGGGACGCGCTCAACTACGGCTTTGTCACCACGGAGCAGTACGAGCCTTCGGAGGAGGCGTATTACGCCGAACACGCGGCGAGGCTTCTGAAGAAGCTGCGCGAGGAGCCGGCCCTCCGCGCCAAAACGGCCGTGCGCCGGCGCTACGGGCCCGCGTGGGTGTGGCGCAACCAGCTCGCGCCGCTTCTGCCGGCCTGGGAGGAGGAAGCGCCGTGCCCGGAATGACGGTGAGCCTTTGCATGATTGTGCGCGACGAGGAGGCGGAGCTGCCCGGCTGCCTGGAAAGCGCGCGCGGCGTGGCCGACGAGGTGATCGTGGCGGATACCGGCTCGCGCGACGCCACGCGCAGGCTCGCGCAAAAAGCGGGCGCGCGGGTGTTCGGCTGCCCTTGGCGGGGGAGCTTCGCACAGGCGCGAAACGCCTCCGTCGCCCGCGCCACGGGGGACTGGATCTTCTGGCTCGACGCCGACGAACGGCTGCAGGCGCCCGCTGCCGCGCTGCGCCACGCGCTGCAAAACGCCGCGTCGCCTCTGCTGCCCATCGCCTTCCTGCATTACGCGGGGAGCGCGCCGGATGAGTACGAAAGCTGGCGTTTTACCGACTGCCGCTTTTTCCGGCGCGGGCTCGGCATCGCGTTTGAAGGGGATATCCACGAGCATCTGAAGCTCGACACGCCCGCCCTTCAGGCGTTCGGACGGAGCAGAGGCGCGCCGTTGCTGGGCGCGCCTCTGCCGGGGCGCATCCTGCACACCGGATACCTCGACGCCGAGGTGGCGCAAAAGCGCAAGGCGCAGCGCAACCTCCCGCTCATCGAGGCCGCCATGCGCGGCGATTACAGCCCGTGGCTGGATTACCACCGCGCGGAGGAGCTCTTCCGGCTCGGGGATAACGCGGGCGCGCTGGAAGCCGTGAACGCCGCCCTCCGGCATTTTCTGACGGAGGGAAAACTGCCGCCCGCCGTCTGCTACCGTTTCAAATACAATCTGCTGCTGCTCTGCGGCCTGCCGGACGAAACGCTGCGGGGGCTGGAAGACGCGCTGCGGCTTTATCCCGACTATGTGGATCTCCATTACGACCGGGCGCTTTTGCTGATGAAGCTTTCGCGCCCGGCCGAGGCGGAGGAGGAATGCCGCCTCTGCCTTGCGCTTGGCGAGCGGGACCGCGGCTATCTATCGCTCACCGGTTGCGGCAGCTTCGGCGCGGCGGTTCTGCTGGGGGAGTGCGCCCGGCGGCAGGGAAAACAGGACGAAGCGGCGCGCGCGTTCGCGCGGGCGCTGGAGGTGCGCCCCGGATGGCCCCCCGCGCTGGATGGCCTGCGCGCGTGAACAAAAAACGGCGCGGCGCCGCCTCCCGCGGGGGGTTCGGGTGGCGCCGGGGTTTCCCC
>JAEWAU010000031.1 GCA_023391535.1 Bacillota bacterium
TCGTATGCGTTTTGCAACACCCCGTTTTGCTTTGCCCGGAAATGGGTAAAAGTGGTGCCGGTGTACAGATGGTGCTACAAAAGTGATACAATCAGATATTTTGCGGGAGAAATACGCTTGCAAAATCCGTGAAATAGGCAAAAGAGCTGGATGAGCAGGTGCAAAACTTCCGCAATCGGCCACTGGACGCCTTTCGTTACCCCCTTCTGTGGGTAGATGCACTGTATGAGAAGTTGGAATTTTCCCGAAACCAGACTCGCACCTGCGGCTGGTTTCCACTTCCCTTACGGAATATGCCGAATACTAGTCTATTTCAAGAGCTTATTTAAGTGCAAATCCATTCACAATGCTTTTACAGCTGCCGCATAATTCATCTCTTTCAGAACAAAATTGCAAACTTCTATTGCCACTGTCAAGCGATGCTTGACAGCCTGATTCGGTTCATCCACGCGGCAAATTTTCAACATGGATATGTCATCTTATAGAATGCTGTGAATATGTCGCCGCTTGATTCGCAGTTGTGCGGTGTTGCCTTGCTGTTCGCCGGCATGGTTTTCAGATAATTTTCAACTCCCCCCGCCATACGGTTTGATCTCCGTCGCACAGCGTCAGTTCCATCCGTCCTTGTTCTGCCGCAAAGCGCATTTCCCGGTTCCAGACGGAAAGCTCGCGAGCCGTGAGCGAAAGGCGAACAGCCTTTTTCTCCCCTGCCTTTACAAATACCTTTTCAAACGCCTTAAGTTCTTTTGCCCTCCGGACGATACCGGCCTCTGCGCCTCGTATATACAGCATCGGCACGGCATAGCCGTCGATTTTGCCGGCGTTGCGCACCGTTAAGGCGAGCGAAACCGCCTGCCCGCGCGCAAGGGCATCGGTCGCGATTTCCGTGTGCGTGAGCCGGAAGTCGCCGTATTCCATCCGGGTATAGGAAAGGCCGTACCCGAAGGGGTAGAGCGGCGTGTTCTTCTCGTTGTGGTACCGCATGGCGTCGTACGACATTTTGTAATCGTAATAAACCGGCAGTTGCGCCGCGCTGCGCGGGATGGAAACCGGCAGCCTGCCGGAAGGGGGCGTTTTCCCGAAAATCAGCTCGGCAAGCGCCCGCCCGCCCATGGGGCCGGGGTAAAACGCGCAAATGAGCGCGTCGGTTTTCTCCGCAATCTCTTCTACCGCGTACGGCCTGCCCTGGATCAGCACCGTGATTACCGGCTTCCCGCAGGCAAAAACCGCCTGCGCAAGCTTTTGCTGGAGCCCGCACAGGGAGAGGTCGGCACAGTCCACCCCCTCTCCGCAGTCCATTTGCAGGGAGGCGTTTCGGGCAATCACGGCGCCGTTTTTATCGAAGCTCGCCCCGCCGAACCGGCTGGACGACCCGCCGAGCGCCAGAACGACAATATCGCTGCGGGCGGCGAGCTCCGCCGCCCGCGCGATTCCCGCGCCGTCGCCCGAGCGGATGCCGCAGCCCTGTTCATAGCGCACGTCGGCGCCATTTGCCTGCGCGCGTATCCCCTCGAGCAGCGTCACGCCGTCCGCCGGGTTCATCGGGGGGCTGTAATCTCCGAGCTGGTTGTAAAGATCGTCGGCGTTGGGGCCGATCACGGCAATGGAAGCGATTTTTCCCTTTTTTAGCGGAAGAATGCCGCCCTCGTTTTTCAGCAGCACCAGCGATTGCCGCGCAAGTTCCAGCGACTGCGGAAACCGCTCCGCCGTATAGCTTTCCACGCAGATGGGTTCAGGCAGATACGGCTTTTCGAACAGGCCCCGTTCGAATTTAAGCAAAAGAACGCGAAAAACGGCCTCGTCCAGCCTTTTCTCCGTAACAAGCCCTTTCTCCACGGCTTCCTCGAGCCGTGTAAACCCCTCGTCCCACAGGCTTACGTCCACGCCGGAGTTCAGGGCGAGCGCGCCGGAAAGCATATCGTCTCCGGTAAGCGCGCCGAGCCGGTCGACGGCGGTGCCGTCGGCCATAACGACGCCGTGAAAGCCCAGTTCCCCGCGCAGAATCTCTTCGAGCAGGTGACGGTTGGCGTGGCAAGGCAGCCCGTCGATCTCGTTGTAGGCCGCCATGACGCCCACGACGTTTTCCACACAGCAAGCGGCCGCCGGCGGCAGGTGGATTTCGCGCAGCTCGCGTTCGCCGATGCGCGCGGCGCTCGCGTTCACGCCCCCGGTGCCCTCGCCCTGCGCGCAGAAGTGCTTGGCCACGACCCCGACGTTCCGGCTCTGGCAGCCGCGCACCGCCGCGGCCGCGAGCTGCGCGCACAGGAAGGAGTCCTCCCCGTAGCACTCCTCGCTGCGCCCCCAGCGCGGGTCGCGCAGTACGTCCAGCATGGAGATGAGCGCAAGGTCCACCCCCGCCTGGGCGAGCTGCCCGCCGCAGACCGCGAAAGCCTCCTCCACGAGCCCTTTGTTGAAGGCGGCCCCCATTGCGAGGTTCACGGGCAGCAGATAGCCGCCCAGGGCCTGATGCCCGTGCGGGCATTCGCTGCTCATCAGCACGGGGATGCCAAACCGCGAATGTTCTACCACATAGCGCTGGACCGTGTTATATGCCCGCGCCGCCATCTCCTCCGTGATCCCCGTTTCAAAATCACGTTTCGACCATGGGTCGGCCCGGTACAGGCCGTAGAGCACGCCGAGGCCGCCCCATCGCCCAACCTCTTCGATAAACGGTTTTGTAAGGGTGATCCGGTTTCCGTGCCTTTCATAGCAGGCGAACCCGTAAAGCCTCTGGTTGAGCTGCCCCACTTTTTCGCGCACGGTGAGCCGCGCCAGAAGATCGCGCGCGCGCTCACCGGCGGGCAGCCGTCCGTCCTCAAAGGGAAGCATATTGCGGCAAAACCACCTTAAAGGTCTTGATTTCGTACGGCTTAATGGTAAAAGTGAACCGGTTTCCATCCGGTGCGATCTCACCCAGCGGATTTTCCATCAGGTCGCATTCCTGCACCGATTCCGGCGCGAATGGGAAGCCGACCTCCACCGTGCCGCGCCGGTTCTGGAATTCGTAGAGCCGCAGGATGACGCCCTTGCCGTCCTCGGAACGCTTCACGGTTTCGGCGCTGACATAATCCGCGTCGATGTGCAGCAGCGAATGCGTCCGGCCGGCCTCGCCGCCGCGCACCGCGTAAACGGGTTGGTTCAGCTTGGCGGCCTCCTGCGTGGTACGGGCTTCCTTCCAGTCCCCGGCGTGCGGATACAGGGAGTAGGTGAAGAAATGCTTCTCCTGGTCGGTGGTCGGGTTCGGCTCGATGCCGCTCTTTATGAGCGTCAGTGCCATGTCGCCCTCGTAGACGGAATGGCCGTATTTACAGTCGTTGAGCAGGCTCACTCCATAGCCGCCCTCGGAAAGATCCATGAACCGGTGCCCGCAGCTTTCGAACCGCGCGAGGTCCCAGCTCGTGTTCCGGTGTGTCTTGCGCTTCACGTTGCCGAACTGGATCTCGAAGGTCGCCTCGTCGGTGTGGATCTCCACGGGGAAATGCACCTTGAGCAGCTGCTGATGCTCCTTCCAGTCCACATACGTCTCGAAATCGATACGGCGGCTGTGGGCGTAAAAGCGGATGTCCTGGCGGATGAAGGAGCCCGAATAGCGGCGCTCCATCCGCAATGTCGCGCGAACGGGCCCCTGCTCGGTCCATTCCATGCGGACCAGATCGTCCACATCCCAGAATTTTTCTTTATAATAGATGTCGATGTCCCAGTTGTCGTAATAGATCGGCTTATCTTCATATACCC
Organism: Bacillota bacterium; assembly: GCA_023391535.1. Lineage (GTDB taxonomy): Bacteria > Bacillota > Clostridia > Oscillospirales > Ethanoligenentaceae > JAEWAU01. The sequence goes on from JAEWAU010000031.1 coordinate 3,736, forward strand.
GCAGAAGGTTGGCCCGGGCGTCTTTCTTCAGCACCTCGCGGCCGTTCTGCTTATCGTAGAGAGAGGTGAAGCAGCCTTTCGCATCCAGAGTAACACGGTAGAACGGGGTGTCGATACCGTCTGCGCGCACGGTAAACGGATGCTCCTCCGCGGCTTCCGGGGAAAGTGCAAATCCGGCGAAGCCCTTGGAGGGCAGGCCGGGGAGCCAGGCGACGGCTCCGTTTTCGGTCTTCTGCACCGGATATTTCCTGTCTCCCGCCACAAGGCTATTCGCCTGGACGTTGCCCAGCTCCACAACAGCGTCCCGTTCAAAGCCGAGGGTGTTGAACACGGTTACCGCATCGCCGCCGCCGGCCAGCGCTTTCAGGCGCTCCCCGATCAGTTCGCCGCCGGTTTTCGCAATCTGCGCGTATTCGCCGCGCGTGACCTCGTAGACCTCTTTGATGGAGGAGCCGGGAAGAATATCGTGGAACTGGTTGAGCAGCACCGTCTTCCACATCTGCGCAAGCGCTTCGGTGGGATACGCGGTCCCCTTCAGGGCCGCCATCACGGAAAGCAATTCCAAGTCCATGAGCATGAGCTCGCTTTTGCGGTTACCGCGCTTGTTGCGCGCCATAGACGTATAAGTGCCCCGGTGGTATTCAAAATACAGCTCGCCTTCCCATTTGGCAAGCCGTGGGTTGTTCCCCACGCGCTTTTCGAGCTCTTCGAAATATTGCCCGGAAAACGCCTGCCGCACTTTCGGCACGCCCTTGATGCCCTTTTCCATGCGCAGGGAGGTTTCCAGCATCTCGCGGGTGGGCCCGCCGCCACCGTCCCCATAGCCGAAGGCGACAAGCACGTCATTGTTCAGTTCTTTGTCCTGATAACGCTCCCAGGCGCCCATAATGGCATCCGGATGCAGCATGCCGTTATACGTCGTGAAAAAGCGGTCCCTGGTCTGGCCGACGCCAACCGTGCTGATGAAATGCGTGAGTACCTCGCTGCCGTCGATGCCGCGCCACAGGAAGGTGTCGTGGGGAATTTTGTTGAACTGATTCCACGAGAGCTTGGTCGTCATAAAATAGTCTACGCCGCTCTTTTTGAGAATCTGCGGAAGCGCGGCGCTGTAGCCGAACACATCGGGAAGCCAGAGCTCGCGGCAATCCACGCCGAATTCATCCTTGAAAAAGCGCTTTCCGTACAGCAGCTGGCGCACGAGCGATTCTCCGGAGGTGAGGTTGCAATCCGCCTCCAGCCACATACCGCCTTCCGGCTCCCAGCGGCCTTCCCGCACGCGCTGCCGAATCTTTTCGAACAGTTCCGGGTACCGCTCCTTCAAAAACACATAAAGCTGCGGCTGGCTCGACATGAATTTGTAATGGGGGTATTCCTCCATCAGCTTCAATACGGTGGCAAAGCTGCGGGCCACTTTCTCGCGGGTCTGAGCCACCGTCCACCACCACGCCACGTCGATGTGCGTGTGCCCGATGCAGGTGGCGACCACGTCGTCGAAGCCTGCAAGATCCTCATAGAGCGCCTTTTGAAGATAGGCCCTCGCCTTTTTGACGGAAGCGAAGAACGCCTCGGAGCGTTCCCGGCGCAAGTCGAGCAGATTCACGGCGTTGTTCAGTAGGGTTTCGATCTCAAGGCGCGTCCGGCTTTCGGGCTCCATACGGTTCAGCGCCCAGAGCGGCACCTGCATGTCGTAATACAGACCGTTGATCTCCGGGTCGATCTCCGCCGCCTCGCCGATGAGGTTAAACTCGCTGTGCAGCGTGCCGGAATACGCCTGCAGGTCGAACGTATAGCGGTCGCCGGCCTTCGCGGCTCCGGAAATCAACACCTCGCGGTGGTTCATATCCAGCCCCTGCGTGACGGCGCCGTTCACAAAAAGCAGAAACTGGGGATTCTTCCCGTCATCCCATTCCTCAATCTGTGTGCGGAGGATCATGTACAGGGGCCTGCCGTCGAAGTTTTTCGGCACGGTGAAGGCCGTGCGAAACCAATAATGCCGGTCCGGGCCGTACCAGTGCGCGGTTTCGCTGTCGAACGCGACCCAGGGCGAGGGCGCGGCATCCGCCTCCCCGGGGCGGAAAAACGTTCCGTCCTTCATCTGCCAGTCGTGCAGCGGCAAGCTCTGCATTTTGCGGAATTTTTTCAGCTGGTCGCAGATGACCTGCGCGCGCTCCTTCGCAAACACCATTTTGGTTCGCTCCTTTTGTCCTTCTGTTTGAACCCGGCCGGAAGCGTCAGCCCTCCAGCGCGTGCTCCTTTATGAACCGCAGCAGCTCGTCCGCCGTCGTAAACGCGAGGCCGGTGACGGTATCCGCACAGCCGTAATAGATGGCGATCCGCCCGGTTTCCGCATCGGCGAGCGCGGCGCAGGGAAACGTGACGTTCGGCACGTCGCCCACACACTCGTAAAGTTCCTGCGGGCCCAGAATATAATAACCGGAACGGTATTTCACCTTCCACGGCTCGTCGATATCGAGTAGCGCGCAGCCCATGCGGTAGACAAAACCGTTGCAGGTGTTGATAACGCCGTGATAAATAAGAAGCCAGCCCTCGTCGGTTTCGATCGGGATCGGCCCCGGGCCGACCTTTTTGGACTGCCAGGCCGACGCGTCGCCCGCGATCGGGCCCATCACGAAGCGGTGCCGTCCCCAGAATTCCAGGTCGGGGCTCGCGCTGTAGAAGATATCGCCGAACGGCGTGTGGCCGTCGTCGCTCGGGCGGCTGAGCATGGCGTAATTCCCGTTTATTTTGCGCGGGAACAGCACTCCGTTGCGGTTATAGGGGAGAAACGCGTTCTCCAGTTGGGTAAACGTCCTGAAATCAAAGGTGTAACCGATGCCGATCGTCGGGCCGTGATAGCCGTTGCACCAGGTTATGTAGTACCGGTCCCCCAGAAAGCAGACGCGCGGGTCGTAGCGGTATTCGCGTGCGACGACATCTGCATTCCCCTCGAAAACGATGGGCTCGTGATTGATGTTCCAGTGGAAACCGTCGTCGCTGAACCCCGCGAAGAGATCCATGCTCACGGACTTGCTGTCGCAGCGGAAAACTCCCGCGAACCCGTTCTGAAAGGGCGCCACGGCGCTGTTGAATATGCTGTTGGAGCTCGGTATGGCATCCCGCGGGATAATCGGATTTTCCGTATAGCGCCAGACCGGCGCATGGCAGTTTTGCGGCTTGGACTGCCACGGGATGTTCGACAGCTTGTTTCCAATGATCTTGCTCAAAATGGCACCTCATTTAAATGGTATTTTTATCCGGTTCGTTCGGGGTTTGCAGCGCTCGCAATGCGGTCGGAAAGCGTGCTGCCGGGCCTTCGTCCGTCCACTTTCTCCTCAGGTCGGTGGGCGACCGGTGATAGTATTCGCGGAATTTCATGTAAAAATAGTTGAGGTTCGAAAATCCCACGGCATACGCAATATACGAGATCTTCTCATCGGTATGCTCGATTTGCTCTCTGGCGCTCCGCAGGCGATACAGCATCAGATACTCGGAGAACTTCAGATGCGTTTCCTTTAAGAACAGCTGCCCGAGATAGGTGCTGTTCATTTTAAACTTTTCCGCAATCGCCTTCAGAGTGAGCGGCCGGCCGCTCTCAGCCTGAATTATTTGCAGAAGCTTTCGGGTAGGCCCTGAGAGAGAATCGCACCCAAGCTGCAAAACCGGGTCCTCTCTCCCCTGTTCTCGCCCCGGGCCCGGCGGCGCTGCCGGATAGGTTTCCGGAACGATTCGCTCGATCGCAGCCCGCAGTTCGCCGCGCTCCACCGGCTTCAGGAGAAAATCCTTCGCCCCGCAGCGAATGGCCTTCCGGGCGTCCTCGAACCGGGCGTATTTGCCGATCAGAATATATTGCGTGTTCAAATGGAGCACGTTCAGCTCCGCAACCAGATCGTAACCGCGGTCCCCGCCGATGCAGACGTCGAGAATGGCGATGTCCGGCTCGATCCGGATCGCTTCTTCGATCGCTTCTTCGGCATCGGAAGCGGTTTCGATCCTGGCGATATCGTAGCGGGCCCAGTCGACCGAATCCAGAAGGCTTTCAAGAACAGCCCGCTCATCTTCCACAATCAGCAGCCGGTGCAAACGCATCCCTCCTTTCTCCCACCTTTCCGCTCACAATCCAAACCGCAGCCGGCGCTTCTGCCCTGCACGCGCATTCGCGCGGCGCGCAGGCCGCTATTCCGGCTGCGTCGTTTTGCACCGCCGCCGCGCACGCGAAGAAAAACCGGGCGCTTTCACGGTTTGCGGACCCGGAAAAGCAGGCGCAAAGGGGAAGAACGCCGCCGCGGAGGAAAACGGACGGAACGCGGTTAGTATGAAAACCCGAACGCGAAATTCGCCGTTCGGGTTTTCATACCGCCGCTCCTCACCGGTAGCGGTATTCCTGTTTCATGCGCAGGGGATTCCGTTTACTGCTTGAAATACGCGTCGATCTGCTTCTGCGCTTCGGTTTGGATCGTACCCATACCAGCGGACTTCAGTTCGGAGACGATCTTCGGAACCGTCGTGGTCGGGTCCGACGCGCCCGTCATCAGCTCATAGCGGTACTTGTTCCACACCTCGTTGCAGTTGGCAATCTGGTTGGTAAGGTTGCTGGTATTGAGTGCAAAGCCAAGGCAGGTGGACGCTGTCGCTTCCTCGTTCTGCTTCTTCACCTGGTCCCACTCGTTGGACGGAGAATCGCTGGTGGTGGCCATGTCGAAGAAGGTTCCCTGCGCGTAGGCAGGAAGCGACCAGGAATCGTTCAGCTTGGTAACGACATTGGCGCTGTCGTACTTAAAGGTGGTGCCCTCGATGCCGAACGCCAGCATGTTGCGGAGCTTGGAATCCGTGTTGACAAGCTGGAGATACTTCAGCGCTTCGGCCTTGTACTTGGAATTGGCAGAGATGGCGTTCATGGAACCTTGGATGGAACTTGTGGTGTACTCAGGCCCGTAAACCTGGATGAGGTCGTATTTCTTCACACCGTCATTGGTCTCCCAAGTCGCTGCTGCGCTCGGCCAGCCCTGAGCGGACTGGAACGCCCTGTGCTTGATGGGCTCGGTAGCGGTGGGCGCGTCCGGATTGATGATACCGTCCTGATACCAGCTGTGCAGCAGCTTGAGATTGGCCATCACGTCCGGCTGTTCGAGAACGGAGACAACCTTGCGGCTCGAATCGGTGACTTTAACGCCCAGAGGCTGGAAGCCGAGGGTCATATCATCGTAATTGTTGAGCAGCCCGGAGAAGGCATCGCTCTGGGTGAGCTCCAGCGGATAGAAGTTCTTTCCTTCGCCGGCTTTGATCTCCCGGAACGGCTTATCCAGATCCTGCATGGTTTTGATGCTGTTTACGTCGATGTGGTACTTTTGGACGTAGGTGTCGTCCAGCATCCAGAACTGGGTAGCGGACGAATCCTTATAGGTAGGCACCGCATAAACCTTGCCGCCAATCTCGGTACCTTTCCAGACATTCTCCGGGATCGCCTTGTAAAGATCCGGCGTCTGCTGCTGCACGGCGCTTGTGATGTCCTCGAACGCGCCGTCGGAAACCTGCTGGTTATACTTGGTGTTGTTCGTGAACATCATGTCGAACGACTGGCCGGCGTTGATGATCGTGTTCATCTTCGTATCCCAGTCGCCCCAGCTTGCGACCTTGATATCGATCTTGACTCCGATTTTCTGTGCCGTATACTTGTTCATCTCGGCTACGCCCTGCGCAAGATTCGTCGGCTGGGTTCCGATTGTCCACCATACCAGCGTAGGCGCGTTCGCGGCGGTTACCTGCGAACTGGAACTGGAACCTGTGCTCGAACTCGAGTTCTTCTTTGCGCTGCTGCAGCCTGCGAGAAGAGCGGAAACCATGGTTGCTGCGCAAAGCAGAGAAACCGCCTTTGTCCACTTTCTCATGTGGGAACCTCCTCTAAAAATTTTTATGGAAAGAATTTTTATATAAAACCAGGCGATCTGCCGCGGCCCGGTTTTATTCGAAAGAAGCCCGCTTCAACCCTTTACCGCGCCCACCGTGAGGCCCGAAACAAAGTATTTCTGGAAAAACGGGTACGCGCAGGCTACCGGCACCACGATCACCACGGCGATGGCCATGCGGGCCGCCTCCTCGGGCATCGTGGCGGTGAGTTGTGCAACGCTCGCGCCCAAAGCCGCGGCATTCTGGCTGAGATAGTCGATATTACTCATCAGGGTGTTGAGCAGGGCCTGCAAGGAATACAGGTTCTGATTGTCGATGTACAGCATGGACTGATACCAGTCGTTCCAGTATCCGAAGCAGAGGAACAGGCCGATGGTGGCAAGCACAGGGAGCGAGATCGGCAAAACGATGCTGAAATAAATGCGCAGCTGCGTTGCCCCATCGATTTTTGCCGCCTCCACAAGCGAATCCGGAATGGTGGCGCGGAAGAATGTCTTGCAGACGATGACGTTGAACGAGCTTACCGCCAGCGGCAGGATCAGAGCCCACAACGTATCACGCAGGTTAAGCAGGTTCGAGTTGATGTAATAAGTTGAAACAAGGCCGCCGTTAAACACCATGGGGATGAAAACCACCCAGGTGAGAAATCCCTTGAGCCGGTAATTGTTGCGGGAGATGACATATCCCATCGTGGTGGTGAGCAGAACGCCAAGCATCGTACCCACAACGGTGACAAACACCGAAATCCCCAGAGCGCGGAGGATCATCGTTTTCTGGTTCCACAGGAACACATATGCAGAAGCGGAAAAGATTCTCGGGATCAGCTGATAGCCGTACTTGTTAATGGAATCTTCAGAAGACAGAGAGATTGCCAGCACAAACAAAACCGGCAGTACACAAATAACCGAAAGGATGAAGAAGATGATATGGAAAACCGCATTGGTTCCGGCGTGAACCCGATTGAAACGCTCGGCGCCCGAGCTGATACTTTCCTTTGCCGCCATTTTCGCACCTCCTTAAATCATCGCACTATCCGGATCGACTTTTCGGACGATCCAGTTGGCCAGCAGAATGGCGATGCATCCCATTACGGACTGCAGGAACGCGGCGGCGGAAGCCATGCCGGTCGTTGCGTATTTCAGCTGATTGTAAACATAGACATCCAGCGTGTTGGTGACGGAGAACAGCGAGTTGGAGTTCCGCGGGACCTGGTAGAACAGTCCGAAATCGGAATAGAAGATTCTCCCCACGCTCAGGATAAACATGACCACGATGACGGTCTTCATGATCGGAAGCGTGATGTACTTGGCCTGCTGCCATTTGTTCGCACCGTCCATAACGGCCGCTTCGTAGAGCTCGTTATCGATTCCGTTGATGGCCGCGAGGTAGATGACCATGCTGTAGCCGAGATTCTTCCATAGGTTCATGAGAACGAGGAAGAGCGGCCAGAAGCTCTTAGTCATGTACCACTGGACCCGGGCTCCGCCCATGCTGGCAATTACGTTGTTTGCGATACCCTTGTCATAGCTGAGCACTCCCCAGACGATGGCGGATATGACCACCCAAGAAAGGAAGTACGGCATGAACATCGCCGTCTGGTAAACCTTCGCCGCCCGCTTGTTGTAGAGCTGATTGATCATGATGGCCAGCGCGACGGGGATCACGATGCCCAGAATGATGAAGACGATATTGTATCCGAGCGTATTGCGGATAATGACGAAGGCGTCGCTCGAACTGAACAGAAACCGGAAATTCGAAGCGCCTACCCACGGGCTTTTCACGATACTTTGCAGAAAGCTTCCGTGGATTTTAAAGTTTTTGAACGCGATAATGACACCGAACATTGGCAGGAAGGAGAAGAGCAGATACCATATCGTCGTAGGCGTCGCCAGGAGCGTAAGCTCGATGTCGTCTCTCGTCCAGCGGCCCTTTCTGATCTTTTTCCCTTTTGAACCCGTCACCCAAGATTCATCCCTTCTGATCATTCAGTTGTTGTATACATTTTGCATACAACATGTTTACAAAATTATTATAATTTCATCGGTCTCTATTTACTATACTATAAACATGAGATAGCAGTCAAGTAAAGTGAGATTTGCAGAAAAAGCTCCGACCAATTTGTGATTTCACTACATCATTTCAATTATTATCCGTACTCTTTTTATAGAAATAGCATGTGTCAAATTTAGATTATAGGAAATTAAAACCATATGCGTGAATATTTCCATCATTTTTATATACATTTGTAAACCATTTGACCGATTCATCAAATTATTACCATACGCTTTGGCAAATATTTTTTTCAATTCAATTTGAATTATGTTATATTCTGTGTTATTATTCAATATATGAATGATACAAATTTAAACAAACATATGAGTATATGAGGTCGGACTGGAATGAAAACGTCTTTGCAAGAGATCGCAAACCAGCTGAATATTTCGAGGATAACCGTATCGAAGGTCCTGAACAACAAGCCCGGCGTTTCTCTGGACACCAAGCGGAAAGTGGTCCAGAAATTGCTCGAGCAAGGGTATAAGGTGATCGATTCCTCCCTGATGGATCTCGTTTCGGAAAAAAGCGAATCCGAAACGAACCCTTGCATCGCCGTGGTGGCGACTGCCCCGGAGTTTTCGGAGTTCTGGCTGAAAATTATCCGTTCTATCACGGATTCCCTGTCGAAGCTCAAATATGAATGCATCTACAGCTTTCTTTCCAACAAGGATAAGGACGCGTCCCCGTACACGCTGCCCAAGATACTGGAATCCGGCAACATCGGAGGTATCATCGTCATCAACGTTTACGAGGAGAACATCATCCGCGTCCTATCCGAATCGGGAATCCCCAATGTCTTTTTGGACGTATGCCCCAAAATGCACAGCGAAGGCGTCAACGGAGATCTTGTCCTGCTGGACGGGTACCGGGCCATCACGGAGATCACCAGCCGGATCATCGCGCAAGGCCGCCGCGAAATCGGTTTTATCGGCGACATCACATATTCCAAAACCATTCTGGACCGCTGGTCGGGCTACAAAAATGCCCTTAAGATGAATCATATCGAGCTCAATACCAGTTACTGCTTCACGCACAGTTCCTACGGCCACTACTATTTCAAAGAAGAAATCGAGCGCCAGCTCAGCGAAGCCCCGGCGCTGCCGCAGGCGTTTATCTGCGCGAACGATTTTATCGCTTTCATGCTGATTGACATCCTTAAGAAAAAGAACTACCGCGTGCCGGAGGATATCGCCGTATCGGGGTTTGACGACATCCGGGAAAAGCTCACCGAAGAATCCGAGCTGACCACCGTGACGATCGACACGCAAATGCTTGGCCAGCGACTGGTGCAGCAGATTCTGATGAAGGTGGAAACGCCTGAAAAGCCAAACGAAATCGTCTACATCGAGCCGAAGGTCATTTTCCGGAAATCCACGGATTTTGCCGCTTCGGATGCGTGAACGTGTATTTTTTGCGAATCCTGCGGTTTCCGATAAGAAAAAGCGCGGAGATGGAAGGATCGCTTTAACATTCAGATTATAAGCAGAAATAATCCGATCCATCCAAACCGCGTTAGAGATTTAAAAATTCGTAACCGAGCTCAATGTAGAGTTCGCCTTCGATTACCTTTTTTTTTGCAGCACGCCGCCGAACAGTAGGCCTCCCTTCAAAGCGGAACCGGCCTAGTAAAAACGGGCATTGCAGAAGAGCCCCTGCCGTAGGACAATGAACTACGGTAAGGGGCTCTTGTTATGAAAAGACAATGGACTCACGTAAATCAGTATGAGCTACGCATTTGGGAACTGCGGGCGGTTTGGAAGTGAAGAGGTTTGCTGCGAGCCGCCTGATGAGAACCGCTTACCGTCACCGCTGCCGGGGCCGTGTTCTTTTTCCGGGCGGCCACAATCTTCGCACGCCATTCCGGAATGTGCTCCTTAACGTTGCAAGGCTGGAGCAATTTGCTGTCCGGATGCTTGGAGCAGTCAAACTTTTTTGACTTTCAGCCCCTTTTCCCCGCGCAGGAAAATCAAAGCCTCGGAATTCGGGAGGCGCATCACCTCGTCGATGTTGAGCAGGTTCCGTTCCCCTTGGCCGCTGGCGACCTTGAACTGCGGCGTGTAGTCCGTAAAGCGGATGGATTGAAGTTCCCGCTGCTGGCTTTCCACATCGACGCCGATGACACCGGCGCGGTCGGAAATGAACTCGGCGGTCAACCCGTCCGTGCAGCCGAGAAAGAGCTGCATATCGCAGCAGCCGATGATCTCCTGCCACAGATCGTTTGGATACCGGTTCTTGAGATGGGCGAGGTTCTGGAAGATGATGTCCACATTCATATGCCAGGACCGGATCGTGGCAAGCTTCTTTTCAAGATCGGGGATCTGCCCGATATTCGGAAATTTGTCGAGGACAAAATCGACTGGTACGTCGCAGGTCATGTTCCCGATGGTGTCCGCATACCATACAAGATCGATGAAGAGAATTTTCCAGTTCTAGGTCCGTTTGAGTAATCAGAAGATCATAGACCATATTGAGTGTCTTCTGCTCGGGCGAATACCCATTTCTGTAAGCTCACATAAAGAATCAGTGCTTTCAGAAGGTTCGATTCGTAGTTGAGCCAGAACTCGTCCGATTGGAAAGCGAGGCGGTGTTGACGGTACGTATGGAAGCGGCAAGCCCGACATCCGCATCCACAATCGGCGCCTGTACGATGGTCATGCGGGTATTCGGCGCAATCGCTACCTTGGCTGCCGGGGATGCGGCGTCGAGCAGCCCCTTGTGAGTCGTAATAAGGCGTGTCAGAATGGTATCGGCGTGCTCTGGCGATAGGAATTTGCCTTCTGTGTGATGCTGCGAGCTGTCGGCCATCGTCACCACCGAATCGTTCCACGCATTGATGTTGATTTCCTCCAGCTTCGTCAGGTCGGCCAAATACGGGGCGAGGAAGCCGGTTCCTGCCGTATCCTGATAAATGCGCTCCACAGCATCTTCCATGGTCCCGCCGGATACTTCGACGTCTTCGTTCTTCAGGTAGTTTCCGATGTAACTTTTGACCAGGCCCTCGTCGGTTTCCGCCTTAGAAATTGCTTCGGAATGATTCTTTGCGAGATATCCCTGTACCTGCTGAAGCAGAGCTTCATACCGGATCGACGCACCGCTTTGTGCGGTAAAAGAAATCTGTCCCATCAGTTTTGAGCCTCCCGAAGAAGGCCGGCGCAGCGGCACACAGGTGTCGCGTAACGCGACCGGTATTTGCTGATCAGATCGCCGTCGCAGAGCTTTGAATTGGCTTCTTCGGTGTACGGCAGCAGATCGTAGAAAGGATGACCGATCACGTAGGCCACACCTTCCACCGGCGAATACGCATGGGCCGGGGAGGCCAGATAGACCTTTTTTTGCCGCAAGCCCTTCGATGGCGAACTGATCGTCTTCTGTGCAAGGTAGCTGAGCACACCCTTGGAATTCGGCTCGATCAGGATGAACACGAGATCGGCGTTCATGAGCGCCATATGCGACAGCGCGTCCTCGTAAGGGTCCGCGCAATCGACGACAGTGATCTCAGCCAGCCTTCTGACCGCAGAAAGCAGACGCAGGGAAATGTTCTCGTCAAACCGGTTGTATTTTTCCACATTGTCGTCCTTGAGATAGCCGAGAAGCCCGATATTTCCATTCTTTCGATACGGCGTACGGCGCGGAGCAATGCCTCGTCGCCGAACTGAGGGCTGTCTGCCAGTCCTCCGAGGGATTCCTGCTGCAACCCTTTGTCATGGGGCATCAGGAGGGCGTTTCCCGGCATATATACGTCCGGGCTGACCAGAAAAACTTTGCTGCTGAAACCGGATGCCTCGCCGGCATGAGCAACGGCGCCACGGACGCCACATACAAGTACAACGTCGATGGCCAACGCACGCAAAAAATCGTAAACGGCGCGACGACCTTCTATTATCTTGAGGACGGCCAGATCGCGTGGCAGACGGACGGCATGAACACCATTCACTACGTCTATGACGGCAATGAAACCCCGTCTACATGCTGTTGCACGGCTTCAAGTATTACCAAAATGACGTGATCGGCCCCGTTGACAGCAATATGAACGAGGTGGTAACATACAGCTATAATACGTGGGGCAAACTGATGAATATGAAATTTCACGCGGGCTCACGACAACTCTCTTTCTGGTAAAAAAGAGGAAGTACCAAACCGAGGAAAAATCTCGAGAGCATTATGTTTATCTAAAATATATCTTAGCTTCTTCGTTTATTAATGTAGCATCCCATGGTATAAGCTTAGAATCCGTATAATCAATGAAATTTATTTATACTAAGGAAGGCATTATGATAAGCTTAGAAGGTAAGCTAGAATTTCTTCTTGAACTCGATCAAAAAGATCACTTAAGTACAGAAGATATGCGAACTATCGAACAATTTTCATCTGATGACACTGATGAAGTCCGAATACGTGTTGCTGAAATTCTTAACAACTTTAGCTCCGATTTCTCCGATAAACTTTTGCTAAAACTAATTGATGATAAATCAGAGCTAGTTAGAGTGAATGCGTGTGATTCCTTATGCAATAGTGTTTCCACAAAAGCGATAGAAGCATTAAAACCTCATGCAGTCAAAGATACGAGTTTAGTAAGAGCATATGCTATAATGTCTATTCTGGATATTGCAACGAACACAAACTATAGCAAGGATGAACTTATTAAGTTTTATATGGACTCATTAAAGAAAGAACGAGTTCACTGGGTAAAGATCTATTACTATAAAGTATTATACTGTTCGGGAATTAAATCGTTTTTCCCTAATCTGATTAATGAACTTAACAGTCGCAATTATCGAACTAGAATTGCTGTTGTCAAATGCTTAATGGATGTACTGGATGATGAAAATATTGATATTATAAAAGAATTGCTAATTAAAAGACTCAATTCTGAAAAAGCAGAGTCTGTACGCGATTGCATCAAACGATTGTTAAAGCAAATCAACTCTTATTAAACCATTTTCGCCTTGTCAAACCATTTACGTCTTACTGGGGAAAACGGCAAGTTACCAGTTGTTATCTAAGAGGTGATAATCAAACTTAATTTCTATGTAATCTGAGTAGTATTGTTTATTTTCCCCAGAGCCGGTATACTCGCCTCTGGGGATTCATTTTTATCGCCGCAATATTGCGTGGTGCAAGCTGTTGAATCGTAAGCGTAAAGCAGACGGGTACATAGACAGCGCCTTCGCACCATGAGAAAATAGAGTCGAAAAAATCTTAAGACTTTTTCGACATTGGTCTAAAAAAACCAAGGGGGACGTTTCATGGGAGCACGGGAAGCGACACGTGCATACCGGATGCAGCGATGGGTAGGAATCATCAGCCAGTGCCGGAACAGCGGCGAAACGGTAAAAGCCTGGTGTGAAAGCCAGGGCGTCAACATCAAAACGTACTACTACTGGCAGAGAAAAGTGCGGGAGGCGGCCGGTGAAGCCTTACCGGTTTGCCGACAATCCACCGATGAGGCTTCCAGTGAGTTACACCCAACATTTGCTGAAATTGCGCTGCCGTCACTGCACCCTAGCGCCCAAGCAGCGGTAATTGTCCGGTACCACGAGGTAATCATCGAGGTTCGCAGCGGCGCCGAAGCATCCGCCATAGAAAGTGCCCTGCGAGCAGTCAAAAGCGTATGTTAGGCGATGTCTCCAGGGCGGAGCACATCTATCTTGCCTGCGGCTACACGGACATGCGGAAGTCGATCGACGGATTAGCGGTTTGCGTCAAGCAGATATTCCAACTGGATCCGTTTTCAAACAGCTTGTACCTGTTCTGTGGTCGACGGTGCGACCGGCTGAAAGCACTTTACTGGGAAGGCGACGGATTTGTGCTGCTGTACAAACGGCTGGAAAGCGGCACGTTCCAGTGGCCGAGAAGCGAAAATGAGGCAAGGCTCATCACACCGCAGCAACTCCGTTGGTTGTTGGAGGGCCTGAGCGTCGAGCAGCCGAAAGCTCTTCATCCGGTGGCCGGGCTGAGCATTCTGTAATACCTGTGAGGCGGGATAAAATCTCGCTTTGCGGGCTATTTTCATTGAGGAAAAGCACGAAAAATGGTAAAATAGAGACATGGAAAATGAATCGGAAAACAAGAGTACCGGGGTGGAAACAGTCACTATTCCGCGCCCGGAATATGACGAACTCAGGGCGCAAAACGCGGAGCTGAGCCGGCAGGTTCAGTGGCTCATGGAGCAGGTGCGCCTTGCCAGGCATCGGCAGTTTGGGGCATCCAGCGAAAAAAGCGAATACGATCAACTCAACCTGTTCAACGAGGCGGAAGTAAATGCGGAAAGTCGCACTGCTGAGCCGGAATTGACCGTGGTGGAGCAACACTACCGAAAAAAAGCGAAGGAATGCGGCGACCGTCTGCCTCCCGACTTGCCGGTAGAGACGGTGGAGCACACTCTGCCCGCGGACGGACAGCTCTGCCCGGAGTGCGGTGGGCCTCTGCACGTCATGGGCAAGGAGGTCCGGCGTGAGCTCAAACTCATCCCGGCCAAGGCCGTGATCGTGGAGCATGTGACCTATGCCTATTCGTGCCGATGCTGCGAACATACCGGATGCAGCGTACCGGTCTTAAAGGCAAAGGGAGACGCGCCAGTGATCAAGGGGAGCTTTGCTTCTCCGGAAGCCGTGGCGCAGATCATGGTGCAAAAATTCGTGGCCGGCATGCCGTTGTACCGTCAGGAACAGGAGTTTGCACGGAACGGGATTTTCCTGTCGCGGCAGACGATGTCGAACTGGCTGGTGCGGTGTGCGGAAGACTGGCTGACGCCGATCTACGAAGCGCTTCATGAAATCCTGTGCCATCACCAGGTGCTGCATGCCGACGAAACGGTGCTGCAGGTGCTTCACGAGCCGGGAAAAACCGCACAGAGCAAAAGCTACATGTGGCTGTACCGTACAAGCTCAGACGCCGAAATGCCGATCGTGCTGTACGACTACCAGCCCGATAGACGAACAAAACGCCCAACCGAGTTTCTGCAAGGGTTTCAGGGTTATCTGCATACCGACGGATACAGCGGATACCACAACCTGCCGGAAGGGATCACCGTTGTCGGGTGCTGGGCCCATGTCCGGAGGAAATTTGACGAAGCCTTAAAAGGAGTGCCGCCCGGGAATCAGGACGGCACCGATGCGCTGCGGGGAAAACAATATTGCGACAAGCTGTTCGCCCTTGAACGGGAGCTGGCAGATAGCAACCCGAAAGAACGCCTGGAGAAACGTCAGGATTTGGCGAAGCCGATCCTCGACGAGCTTTTGTCATGGCTTCATACAC
The DNA here is from genome assembly GCA_023391535.1 of Bacillota bacterium. Lineage (GTDB taxonomy): Bacteria > Bacillota > Clostridia > Oscillospirales > Ethanoligenentaceae > JAEWAU01. Next base: position 18,952 of record JAEWAU010000031.1, read on the forward strand.
GAAATCCTGCTCAAAAGACGGGGCTTGGAAAAGCGGTACACTACGTTCTGGATCAATGGCCTTATCTGGAACGATACCTGTTGGACGGGCGGCTCGAGATCAGCAACAACCGTGCGGAGCGCTCCATCAAGCCTTTCGTCATTGGTCGAAAGAATTTCCTCTTTGCCAATACGGCGAGGGGCGCCAAATCCAGCGCGGTAATCTTCAGCATCATCGAAACCGCGAAGGAAAACAGGTTGAATCCATACCAATATCTGACCGAAATTTTCAGGAAGGCGCCCAATCTGGATTCACAGAGTGACGAAAATGCGTGGAAGTGCCTGCTGCCGAACGCACCGAATATTCAAGAACGCTGCAAACTTAACGCCGCCACCAACTGACTTCTGTCAAGGTGGCGGTTCTTTTGACGCTTACGTTGAATCTAGGCCGGCGGCTACGTGCGTACCATCGGCGGAAAGCTCTCCGATCCGCGCGGAATATATTTATTTCTGGAATTATCCGGTTTACACCCTTTTTGCACACTTTTTCGGAAAATGTGCAAGAAATCGTGTTGGGATGCTGTTTCAGAGATAAAATAAAAACCCGCGAACCTTGGCTTTATGCCGGTTCGCGGGTTTCTTTGGCGGAGAGAGAGGGATTCGAACCCTCGGACGCATTTCTGCATCACACGATTTCCAGTCGTGCCCCTTAGACCAGCTCGGACATCTCTCCACATCCAGCCGCCCCATTCAAGGAAGCGCGTCCTCCGCAGGACGCTTACTTATTATATTGGATTGCGGCCGAAAAATCAAGCGGTTTTTTACCGAATTCCTGTTTTTTACGCGGGACTGCGTGTTTGCGCCTCGCGGCAAGCGCTGCGCATTGGATGTTTTGCGCTTTTTCGCTAGGATTTTTCAGCTATGGCCGCGCCGAAAAGGCGGATACTACTACAGCATTCATGGAATTGCTATCGTGCTTCCATGGAAAAAACGCAGTCGAACCGCGCGGCGTTTCGGGGGCGTTCCTATAGCGGTTCCGTCAAAGACTGAGAAAAGCCGTGTTTTGCCTATTTGCTTCCGTTGGTTCGGCGAAATACGCTGGAACAGATCAATCTTTTATGGAAACGCTGCAGGCAAAAGCATTCGGGTTGAGGTGATGGTCTTGAAATTCAAGCGCAGAGCGCGTTCGCTGCTTCTCATTTTATTGTGCGCGGCAACCGTGCTTTCGTCCACGGCATACGGCGTGTGCGCCGCCGAAGCGGAAACGGAGCGCAAAAGTTATATCCGTTGGATGACGTTTCCAATTCCGGAAGCCGCCCTCCGGAAGGCGATGGAGATCGACATTGCTTCCCATCCGGCAGGTCCGCAGATTCGCTGGGTGGATCTGCTCGCGTATCTCGGCGCAAAATACGGCGGCAACTGGAAAAAGTACCGTGCCGCGGATATGGACGCGCTGCTTTCCCGCCTCAAATCCGGGGAAAACATGGCGGAGCTGACGAAAAAGCTGAAGTACTACCCTTTTTTCAGCGAAACCTACGGCGCCGTGCTCGATAACTTTATCGGCGACTATCAGATAGAAACGGAACAGAATGGCCAAAAAACTCTGCAGACCCGCTATGGGCTCAAAGCCTTTTCGCCCATCGCGAAAGGGTATTCCTACAGCCATTACCGGGATTTCGGAGATTCGCGCTCGTTCGGCTTCCAGCGGCCGCACCAGGGCAACGACCTGCTTGGGAGTATCGGCACGCCCGTGACGGCGGTGGAAAGCGGCACCGTGGAGGCCATCGGCTGGAACCGGTATGGCGGATGGCGCATCGGCATCCGCAGCTTCGACCGGAAGCGCTCCTATTATTATGCGCACCTGCGCAAAAAACACCCCTACGCGGGCGGGCTGACGCTCGGCAGCATCGTGAAAGCCGGCGACGTAATCGGCTACCTGGGCATGACGGGGTACAGCAACAAGGAAGGCGCCAACAATATGAAGATGCCGCATCTCCATTTCGGGATGCAGGTGATCTTCGACGAATCGCAGAAGGAAGGCGTCAACCAGATCTGGATCGACGTGTACGACATCGTCGATCTGCTCGCCCAAAACCGCGTGCAGGTACGCCGGGACGACGCCACCAAGGATTATTTCCGCGTATACGATTTTATGGATCTGCGCTACCGCGATCATTTCGCGCCGCAGCAGGCCGCGCCTTCCGCGCCCCCCGCACCGGGCGGTGCAAGCGGCGGCGCGCCCGCCTCCTGAAAGCCGGTTATCCCACCGGGTGCAGCGTTGCGAACCGCATGGAAGCGAGCACCTCGTCGCCCGTACAAAGCTCGGTTCCGGCCTTGGAGGCCGTTATCGTGCCCGCCGCCGTGGTGATGCGGGCGATCTCCTCAAGCGACGCGCCGTGCAGGATGGACCGGGCCAGCGCGCCCACCATGGAATCACCCGCGCCGATGGGGCTCTGAACCCGGATATCCCAGGAATCCACTTTATACGCCTCGCGCGGGTTCACGACCACGGCGCCGTCCGGCCCCATGGAAACGATGACAATCTCCACGCCCTGCGCGAGAATCTCGCGGGCCGCCCGCACCACATCGTCCACATCCTTCAGGCTTCGGCCGCAGAAGGCCTCCAGTTCGTGGATGTTCGGCTTCACGGCATAAGGCGCGGCCTTCAGCCCTTCGGTAAACGCCTCGCCGTCCGCATCGAGCAGGGGCTTGACGCCGGCCTGCTTTGCCGTGCGAATGCACCGTGCGTAGAAAGCCGCCGGAAGCCCCGGCGGCAGGCTGCCGCTGAGCACCACGAGCGACGCGCCCTGCAAAAGCGCGCCGTACTTTTCTTCAAACCGGGAAAGCTCCTCGGCGCTCACAGGGCTGCCCGCCTCGTTGATCTCCGTGGTTTTATTCACGCTTTTGTCAATGATTTTAAGATTTGTGCGCGTTTCGCCCGCAATCTCGAGAAAATCACAGGGGATGCCCGCGTCCTGCAGAAAGCCCTCCAACCGGCGCCCCTGGCTGCCGGCGATGAAACCCGTCACGGTAACGTCCTCGCCGAAGCCTTTTATCACCTTGGCCACGTTGATTCCCTTCCCGCCGGGGTCCAGGCGCGCGCCCAGCACCCGGTTGAGCCCGAAGGGAACGAGCTTTTCGACGGTGATGGTCTTATCGATGGACGGATTGCAGGCAACCGTTACAATTTTTCCGGACATTTGATTGCTCCTTCTTCCAGAATCTTTTCCGCTCGAATCATTTCGAATCATTTTCCCGCCAATAGGATTTTTACATTGCTGCGCTCGTATTCCTGCAGCTGCTGTTCCGGGAGCTCCGCCCCCGTAATGCAGGCGTCGATCTCCGAAAGCGCGCCGAACCTGGCGAAGGCGACCCGGCCGAGCTTGCTGTGGTCGGCCAGAACGTAAACCTGCTCGGCGGCTTCCATCATTTTGCTTTTGACGGCGGCCTCCTCCATGCTGGGCGTGCTCAGCCCGTACCGAAGATCCAGGCCGTTGGTGGCGAGGAACGCCTTATCCGCGTGGACTCCCGCGAGCATTGTCTCCGCGGCCGGCCCTACGAAAGCCATCGTGTTCTTGCGCAGCACGCCGCCCGTGGAAACGACGCTCACATTCGGCAGGGCGGCGAGCCGGATGCTCAGATAAATGGAATTCGTAACCACCGTAAGTCCTTTGAACCGCGCAAGCTCCCCGGCCAGACAGAGCGTGGTTGTGCCGGCGTCCACAACGAGCGAATCGCCGTCCTCGATGAGCGCGGCGGCCCGGCGCGCGATGTTCTCCTTCTCGGAGCGGAACCGGTCCTCCTTTTCGAGGTACGTCGGCTCCAGCTTCACCGGTTCCATAAATACGGCGCCCCCGTGCGTGCGCCGGAGAAGCTTCCGGTTCTCAAGCTCGATGAGATCACGCCTCGCCGTGGATTCGGAGATATCGAATAAACCGCAAAGCTCTTTCACCGAGGCTCTCGCCCTGCTCTGCACATATTTTGCAATTTTCTGCAAACGCTCTTCTTCGAACATTTCCCGTCCGCCTTTTATCGCGACTGAATTGCGAAGCTATTTGATTGTTTCTTGCCCGTATTCATCATATCATGACGATTTATGATTGTCAATGAAGATTATGCGCACGAAAGGCATCCCATACGATTTTTCGTTACCGCTGCAAAAAATAACCCGGCTGCGCGTCAAAAGCCTTGAAATAAATATACAATTATGGTACACTACATTCGGAATAAGAAACATCCACCCGCGGCGAACTGCCGGGGCACATCGGCAGCCGGGTGCCAATACGATCGCAATTCCATAAAAGTTACGAGAAGCTGCGTTCCGCTTTTCCGGCTCCGCGGAAAGGCGAAACGCTTTGGAATCTGTCTATATTTTCTGAAAACGATGTAAAAGGAGCGATTCAACATGGAATTTTCCCTGCAGGAAGCGGTAAAGAGCCGCAGAACCTATTACGCCATCGGAAAAGGCGCCGTTTTGCCCGATAACGAACTGATCGCGGCGCTTCAGGAGGCCGTGCTGCGCGCGCCGAGCGCCTTCAATTCCCAGAGCGCGCGCGTCGTGCTGCTGCTGGGTGAAGAGCACGACCGCCTTTGGGATATCACGCGCGATATTTTAAAGGGCATCGTGCCGCCGGCAAACTTCGCCTCCACCGAGGAAAAGCTCGCGTCGTTCCGGAGCGGCCACGGCACCCTGTTGTTTTTCGAGGAGCAGGATACGGTGAAAGGCCTGCAGGAGCAGTTCCCGCTCTACCGGGACAATTTCCCCATATGGTCGCTGGAATCCTCCGGCATGGTTCAGTACGGCGCCTGGATGCGGCTGGAATCGCTCGGGTACGGCGCGAGCCTGCAGCACTACAATCCCCTCATCGACGAAAAGGTGCGGGAGGCTTGGAAGTTCCCGCAATCCTGGAAATTGCTCGGCGAGATGCCGTTCGGAAAGCCGCTCGCGCAGCCGGACGCCAAAACCTTTCTTCCCATCGGGGAACGCTTCCGCGTGTTCCCTTAAACGCAAAGCCGCAAAAAAATCCCCCGGCCGCTTTCCGCGCCGGGGGATTTTTTGCACCGCGATATCGGCGGCTCCGGAACGGTTTTTTTCCGCTGAATCCGATTAATCGGAAAGCAGGGTAAAACGGTTCCGGGAAAACCGGAGCGTGCCCTCCTTTTGCATATTGCCAAGCTCGGTGGAAAGCGCGCTGCGGTCCACACAAAGGTAATCCGCCAGCTCCTGGCGGTCAAACGGAATGGCGAATTCCCGCGCGCCGTGCAGCGCCGCCTGATCCGAAAGGTAGGCCAGCACCTTTTCCCGGGTGGTGCGCCGGGAAATGTGCTCGATCTTGCGGTTGAGCAGGATGTTTTTGCCCGAAACGATGGAGAGCATGTTCTCCACAAGCCGCGCGTGGAACGGGCAGGCGGAGGCGCAGGAGGCGACAATGCGTCGGGATTCCAGCCACAGCACCGCGCTTTCGGAGGCGCTTGCCACCGTGAGCGGGAAATGCTCCGTTTTTCCAAACGCGTACGCTTCGGCGAACAGGTCCCCCGGCTCCGCCTCCGCGAGAATATTCCGGTTCCCCATAAAATCCTCTTTACTGATCTGAAGCCGCCCTTCCAGCACGAGGCCCACGCACGGCACCGGCTCCCCTTCCCGCAGCACGGCCGTCTGTTTGGGGTAATGCGCCCTGCGCGCGTTCAGGCAGACGAGCAGAGCCGGCAGGTCCCCGGGCTCGATGCCCGCAAACAGCGGGGAACGCGCCGCGGCCTCCGAAAGCTTTTCCATGCCGTTTTCTCCTTTCGCAGATTTGCAGGCAAAATTTTTCTGTTATGTTGGAATTCCAACATCTTTTTTGGTGTAAGTATAGTACAATACGGTCAGAAAAACAAGAGGAAACGAAACGGAGGGGTTTAAATGATCCGCAAGGTGATCAAAATAGACGAGGAGAAATGCAACGGCTGCGGTATCTGCGCGCAGGCCTGCCACGAGGGGGCCATCGGCATTGTGAACGGCAAAGCCCGCCTTCTGCGCGACGATTATTGCGACGGATTGGGCGATTGCCTGCCGACGTGCCCGACAGGCGCCATCTCCTTTGAGCAGCGCGAGGCCGCCGCTTACGACGTGCAGGCCGTGCAGGCACACCGGAAGCCGGAGGCTCCCGGAATGCGTCCGTCCGGCGGCTGCCCCGGCAGCATTGCAAAAACGCTGCGCCGTTCCCCGGCAGCCGCGCCGGAGCAGGAGGCTGTGCCCGCCGAAAGCGAGCTGCTGCAGTGGCCGGTGCAGATCAAGCTGGTGCCGGTGCGCGCGCCGTATTTCGAGGGTGCTCATCTGCTCGTAGCCGCCGACTGCACCGCCTACGCTTTCGCGGATTTTCACCGGCGGTTCATGAAAAACCGCGTCACGCTCATCGGCTGCCCTAAGCTCGACGAGGGCGACTACGCCGAAAAGCTCGCGGCTATTCTGCAAAACAACGACATCCGCAGCGTACACGTGGTGCGGATGCAGGTACCCTGCTGCAGCGGGCTGGAAAACGCCGTGAAACGCGCGCTCCAGGCCAGCGGCAAAATGATTCCGTGGCGCGTAACGGTGATTGCGCCCGACGGCGCAGTGGTAGAGGATTGAGGTTTCTCGTTGCAATAAGGGATAAAAACCGCAGCAAGGAGGTATTTTGATGCCGGACGTATTTCTCAAAAACATCGCACACGAAACGGTGCTCCGCCTCGAAAACCAGATCGCGATTCTGCCCGGGCAGGTTGTGAGCAAAACGCTTGCCCAGAACGGCGCGGTGAGCGTCACGCTGTTCGCCTTCGACAAAGGCGAGGAGATCGGCACGCACGATTCCGAAGGCGACGCGATGGTGACGGTGCTCGAAGGCGCCGGGCGCTTCACCGTGGAGGGCAAGCCCTATGCGCTGCGCGCGGGCGAAACGCTTGTGATGCCGGCGGGTAAGCCGCACGCGGTGTTCGCCCCGGAGCCGTTCAAGATGCTCCTCACCGTTGTTTTTCCCACCGAAAACGAAGCGGCGGTTTAAATTCCGCCCACAGCATTTCCAGAAAAGATTGTAAACCGTGAAAGGAGAATTTTCATGAAAGTGGTTCTGGATCATTCCGGCTGCATCGGCTGCGGCCTTTGCGTGGAAACCTGCCCGGAGGTGTTCCGCATGGCGGACGACGGCTTGGCCGAGGTGCATGAGCAGCCCGGCGAAGCCGAGCTCGACGCCGTGAAAGAGGCGGAGGAAGGCTGCCCCGTTTCCGTCATCCATGCGGACGATTGATTTTCCGCCGCAAAAAAAGCGCCGCGAAGCGAACGAATCCGCTTCGCGGCGCTTTTTTTGCGGGCTGTTTTCGCCCGGACGCGGGCGTGCGGCTCGCACCGCGAAGAACCGCCGCCGGGAAGCAAATTGAAAAGCCGCCAAACGCAGGGCATGTTTTTACCGCTTTTCCCGTTTTCGAGACGCTCGTTCCATGAAAATCCGGAAAAATTTTAATTTTATTCAACACTTGGGGCCGCATTTCTAATACAATAAACTACAGCGATCCAATGCGGAGAACGGGAGCTCGCCGAATTGCCGTGAGCCGAACGTTCTTCTCTTTTCATATCGTTCATACCGTAAAGATTTTTTTGCATACATACGGCCGTCCGGCCCGAGCCGCCGCGGGTGCGCTCTCCGCAAACAGGAGAGCGCACGCCCGCGCCCTCCGGCACGGAGAACGTCCGCGAAGAAGCCGCTATGAAACAACTCGCCGACCTGCTCGCCCAACTGGCTCCCGAAGAAAAAGCCGCTCTGCTCGAAGGCACCCATTCCTGGAGCACCAACGCCGTGCCGCGTCTGGGCATCCCCTCCCTGTTCCTCACGGACGGGCCGCACGGGCTGCGCAAGGTGCGCCATCCCGGCGCGGGCTTCGATCTGGCGGATAACGCGCACGCCTCCGCTTTCCCCACCTCCGCGGCCGTGGCGTCCTCGTGGGATACCGGCAACGCGTACCGCGCGGGCAGGGCCATCGCCGCCGAATGCCTCGCCGCGGGCACGGACGTTCTGCTCGCGCCCGGCGTCAACATCAAGCGCAGCCCGCTGTGCGGGCGGAATTTCGAGTATTATTCCGAGGACCCGCTGCTCTCCGGCGCGTTCGGCTCCGCGTTCGTGCGCGGCGTTCAAAGCCTGGGCGTGGGCTGCTGCGTCAAGCACTTCGCGGCCAATTCCTGCGAGGGAAACCGTTTTGAGGGCGACAGCGAGGTGGATGAGCGGGCGCTGCGCGAAATTTACCTGCGCGCGTTCGAAAAAACCGTCAAAGAGGCCCGGCCTTACGCGGTGATGTGCGCCTATAACCGGGTGAACGGCACTTTCGCCTCGCAGAACCGCCGGCTCCTCACCGACGTGCTGCGCGGCGAGTGGGGCTTTGACGGCCCCGTGATTTCGGACTGGGGAGCCACCTGCGACCGCGTCCGGGGGGTTCTCGCCGGGTGCGACCTCGATATGCCGGGAGGCGTAACACACAACCGGGCGAGCATCCTCGCCGCCGTGAAGAGCGGCATGCTCCCCATGCCGGCGCTTAACCGTGCGGCCGGCCGCATGCTGGGCCTGATCGAGGCCTGCGGCGCCGCGCGCCGCGGGAGCGCGTACACGCAGGAGGAGCACGCCGCCCTTGCGTGCGAGGTGGCCGAAGACTGCGCCGTGCTGCTCAAAAACGACGGCACCCTGCCGCTGAACGGAACGGAAAAGCTGCTGGCGGTGGGGGAATTTTTCGAAAAGATGCGCTATCAGGGCGCCGGCTCCTCGCTCGTCAACCCGCCCCATGTCACCGCGCCGCGCGACGCGTTTGCGCGCCGCGGAATCCGCTTCCGGTACGAGAAGGGCTTCCGCTGCTTTTCGCGCGAGCGCGACCCGGCGCTCGAACGCGCGGCGCTCGCCGCGGCAGAGCGCGCGGATACCGTTCTGTTCTTCGGGGGGCTGACGGATTTCGACGAAAGCGAAGGGTTCGACCGCGCGGGGATGGAACTGCCGGAAAACCAGACGGCGCTGCTGGAAGCGCTTACTTCCGCCGGGAAAAAGGTAGTTCTGGTGCTGTTCGCGGGCGCGCCCGTGGAACTGCCGCAGTTTGGCAGGCTTTCGGCGCTGCTCGATATGATGCTCCCCGGCATGGAAGGCGGCGAGGCGGCTGCCGCGCTGCTTTTCGGCGAGGCGAGCCCCTCGGGCAAGCTGGCGGAGAGCTGGCCGCTCCGGGCGGAGGATTCCTCCTGCGCCGCGGATTTCGGACGCAGCCCGGTGGCGCTCTATTACGAGAGCATCTACGTCGGCTACCGGTTTTACGATAAGGCGAAAACGCGGCTGCGTTTCCCCTTTGGATATGGGCTTTCCTATACGTCGTTTGCCTACCGGAACCTTTCCGTGCGCCGGGAAGGCGGGAACGTGCTGGTTGCGGCCGAGATTGCCAACACCGGCGCGCGAGACGGCGCCGAAGCGGTGCAGCTCTACGTGAAGAACCCGTCCGGCGGGGTGTTCAAGGCGGAAAAGGAGCTGCGCGCGTTCACAAAGGTCTTTCTGCGCGCGGGAGAGAGCAAAACCGTGACGCTGCGTTTTTCCGTAACCGACCTCGCCTATTGGAACATCCGCCGGGGCTGGGTGGTGGAAAACGGCGGGTACGAAATCCTCGTGGGCGCTTCCTGCGCCGATATCCGGCTGAAAGCCCCCCTGGCCGTAACAGGCGAGCCGGAAGAATCCTCTCCCTTCCCCGCTGCCGTGGAAGCGGCTTACGCCGCGCCGCCCAAATCGGTTCCGGCCTGCTTCGCGCAGCTGCTGGGCCGCCCCGTACCCAAAGCGCCGCCCGCGCTGCCGCTGACGATGGAATCCCCGCTCGAAGAGTTCCGGCGCACGCCCGTAGGGCTCGCGCTCTATCTGTTCGCGATGCACGCCGCCCGCAAGGACTACCGGCGGGCGCAAAAGCTCCCGGATTCCCCGGAGCGCGACCTGCGCCTGAAAAACACCTATTTCATCGCGCGGCAGCTGCCCTATAACTCCGGGCGCTCGCTGTGCATGTCCTCCGGCGGGCAGCTGCCATACCATACGGCGGAAGGGCTGGTGGAGCTGGCTAACGGCCGGCTGCTGCGGGGCGCTCGGGCGCTCCTGCAAAAGGAAACGGTTCCTCCCCTGCCGGCCGATACCCAGACGGCGCCCCCTCCGGAGGAGCCGGCGCGCGCCGCCGCGGGCAGAAATGCCTGATGCGGATCTGTTTTCGCTTCCCGTACGTTCTGAAAAAAGCGCGGCGCAACCGGCGGTTGACGGAATGTCCGCCCCCGTTGGTTGCGCCGCGCGTCGTTTTCCGGTATGATAGGCATGAAAATAACGAATCTCCGGTAAGGCTGCGGATTAAAAACGCCTCAAAAACCATAGGGGTTTTCCGCTTTTGAGTCGGATTCCTATGACGAGTTGGAGTGATTAGAATGACGTTACCCGAAACATTGCGGGAGCTGCGCAGAAAAGCGGGCCTTTCACAGGAGGAGCTGGCCGATGCCGTGGGAGTGACGCGCCAGGCGGTTTCCAAGTGGGAATCCGGGCAGTCGTCCCCCGATATCGACCGTCTGGTGGCGCTGAGCGACCTGTTCCGCGTAAGCCTCGACACGCTGGTAAAAGGCACGCCGCAGCCCGAGGAGGCCGAAACCGGCAGCCCGGAACCGCCGCTTTTCCGCACCCGGGAACGGGAATATGAGTACAAAAGCAAACGGAGCATCGGCGGCATTCCGCTTTTGCATATCCATATCGGCCTCGGGCGGGGGCTGCGCCGGCCCTGCGTGGCAAAGGGCATCGTCGCCGTCGGGGACATTTCCATCGGGGCGGTTTCGCTGGGCATCCTCGCGCTGGGAGGGGTATGCTTCGGCGCGTTCGCCTGCGGCGTTTTTTGCCTCGGGGCGCTGGCCGTGGGGCTGCTGTTCGCCGTGGGCGGCGCGGCGGCCGGGGCCGTGGCTCTGGGCGGGCTGGCCTTCGGGCTGCTTGCCATGGGCGGGAGCGCCGTGGGCGTTTACGCCGTGGGCGGCGCGGCGGTGGCTTCGCAGGTCGCCGTGGGCGGGTACGCCAGCGGCCCTGTCGCCATCGGCGAAACGGTGCGCGGGGTTTATACGCTGGTCGATTACAGCCATCAGCTTGCCGGTATTCCCCGCGCGCAGGCCGCCGCGCTCATCCGCCGCGCTTACCCGCACATCTGGCCGCCCGTTTTCCGCCTGCTGGTTTCGTTTTTCCAATAATGCAAACAAACCGCGCGGCCGGCTTCAAACACATGCCCGCAAGCAAAAAAGCAGCTTTCCGGGGCGAAAACGCCGCCTGGAAAAGCTGCTTTTGCTGTTTACGTGCGAGAACCGGCGTCGAGCCGTTTACGCCACGCCGCAATCGATATAATCTTCCCACTTTTCGTTATAGGCCTTTTCGCGGGAAAACCGGTACAAAAAAAACGCCACCGCGCTCGTAACGGCAAACAAAACGGCGGCGGCCACCAATATCGCGCTGATCGAATGTTTCAACTTCATCGCATCTGCACCTCCGTTAGGACATAGGCTTTTGCCTTTTCCTATCATATGCCACGCGGCGCGCAAAGTCAATAGAAAGGTTCGCCGTTCGCACCGGGCCTTTGTGTTCATTCACCACAAACCGGACGCCCGCCACCCGAAACGCAGCGTTTTCCCGAAGATACGAAAAGAGGTGCTGCAAAATGAAGCTTGTTCATTCTGCAACACCCGGCGAAAGTTCTGAGGATGAATCCGCGCGGACACATCCGCAGCAACCGCAGCGGGCGTTTAAGCCTGCGCGGAACCTTTGCTGGCGAGCGTTAGCTTGGATTTTCTCCTTGCGGCGGTGTTCTTATGAAGAACGCCCTTCGCAACGGCCTTGTCGATGCTCACGATGGCGGCCTTGAGAGCTTCGTCTTTATTCTCCGAGCCTGTGGAAATCGCAACATCGGCCTTTTTAATGCTCGTATGGAGCGCAGATTTCAGCGATTTATTGCGCAGGGCTTTAACCGCATTGACCTTCACGCGCTTTTTGGCAGATTTGATATTGGGCACGGTGACACCTCCTTTTCATATAACAAACAAAAGTTATTTTACCATTTTCGCCGCAAAAAATCAACCGTTTTTTCAAAATATGCATGTTGCGGGAGCGCGCTTTCCGTTTTTCGTCCCAAAATGCCCGGCCACGCCCCCGCCCGCCTGCCCGGGCCGGAAAATTCGGGGCTATAATTTGCCGGATTGCGAACATACTAATCACAGCGTTTCCGGTTTTTGGAGGAACTTTTCTTGCGTTCCCTGTTCCCTCAAGAGGCGGGCGGCAAAACGCGCGGATGCGACAATCCCGGCACGGCCGTGCGGTGCTGCCGGGCTGAAAGGTGACAAAACCATGCAGATTCGAACCGACCTTGCGCTGGAAGCGCACGAAACGGCGGCGCGTTCCGGCGAGCCGGACGGTGTGGAGCATGAGGAATTCGAGCGCGGCGGCGTGCGCGTTTCGCGCGTGCGCGTGCTCGACGAGCGGGGCGTACAAGCCATCGGCAAGCCCGTTGGAACTTATGTGACGGTGGAAACCGGCTCGCTTTCCGACGTGGGCGGCGACGGCTATTACGAGGCGGCCGAGCTGATCGGCAGCGAGGTGGCGCAGATGCTGCTCCCGGCCGGAGACGGCCTCGTGCTGGTGGTGGGCCTCGGCAACGCCGAAATGACGCCCGACGCGTTGGGTCCGCGCTGCGTGGAGAGCGTGCTCGTCACGCGGCACATTGCGGGGGAGCTCACCAAGATCAAAGGACTCGAAAGTCTGCGGCCGGTGGCGGCCATCGCCCCCGGCGTGCTGGGGCAGACGGGCATGGAAACCGGCGAGATCGTGCGTGCGCTGGTGGACCGCGTCTCCCCCGTGGCCGTGCTCGTAATCGACGCGCTGGCCTCCCGGCGAGCCTCGCGCCTGGGCACCACGGTGCAGGTGGCCGACAGCGGCATCGCCCCCGGCTCCGGCATCGGAAACGCCCGCTTTCCGCTCGACCGGGCCACACTGGGCGTGCCCGTCATCTCCATCGGCGTGCCCACTGTGGTGGACGCGGCCACCCTCGCGCTGGATATCCTCGAAAACGCCGGCATCGAAACGCCCGCGCAGGAGGAGGAAAAGATCCGCGCCTCGGTGGAGCCCTCGGGGGTTTCGATGTTCGTCACGCCGCGCATGGTAGATTTAATTGTGGAGCACGCCGCCCGCCTCACGGGGCTTGCCATCAACCGCGCGCTGCACCCGGGCGTGGCGCGCGAGGAGCTTGAAAAACTCGTCTGATACGGCGTTTTTCAAATAGATCGCATGAAATATGCTTGTTCAAAGAGGCTTGCATGAGAATCGGACGCCGAAAGGCGCGTGCGCGCAGAAAGGCGGGGGTGCGGTATTACCCCGCGCCGCCGCGCCGCCGCGCCTCTTATTTCTTTTTTTCTTTCTTTCTCACCCTGATGTGCTTTTTGAGCCTGGCAGGGTTCGCCCTGGCCGATTGGAACTCCCGCCGCGTGGGCTGGAACCAAACCGGCGAGGTCTTCGCGGTTTCCGGCGCGCCGGACGCCGTGGACGTAACGGTGCTGGGGAAGCAGTCCCGCATCGCGCTCGGGGACGCGCCCGCCGTATTCTTGCGCGCGCGCGCGGCGGCGGAGGAGCTGACGCCCGCGCCGCTTCTGGCCGCGCGGCTGGCCGCAGGTTACCTGCACCCGCCCGCGGTGCGCCTTGCGGGCGAAGCGGCGCGGTGGCTGCTGCAAAAGGCGCCGGCCGGATAAACCCATACCGCGCGCGCCTCATTTGTGGTATACTGTTTGGAAGAAAGCGCGCCTTTCCGGGGCGCGGGAGCGCATCCGAACCGGATCTCCGAAGAAAACCGCGGATGAAAAATCGGCGTCAAAGCCCGCGCGAAGCGCTTTTGACGCCGATTTCTTCCCCTTTGGAATCGGATTTTCGTATAACCCCACTTTTGAGGTGAGAAATTTGCAGCAGGACCATATCCGCAATTTTTGCATTATCGCCCACATCGACCACGGAAAATCCACGCTGGCCGACCGCCTGATCGAAATGACCCGCGCGGTGCCGCAGCGCGAAATGGAAGAGCAGCTGCTCGACAATATGGATCTGGAGCGCGAGCGCGGCATCACGATCAAGGCGCGCGCCGTCAAGCTCAACTACACGGCCAAAAACGGCGAGGACTACGAATTCAACCTCATCGACACGCCCGGCCACGTGGACTTCAACTACGAGGTTTCGCGCTCGCTCGCGGCCTGCGAGGGCGCGCTGCTTGTGGTGGACGCCTCCCAGGGCATCGAGGCGCAGACGCTGGCCAACACCTATCTGGCCGTGGACCACGGGCTCGAGGTGCTGCCCGTCGTCAACAAAATCGACCTCCTTGCGGCGGACCCGGAGCGCGTAAAAAAGGAGATCGAGGACGTCATCGGCATCGCGGCCGCGGACGCGCCCATGATCTCGGCCAAAACCGGGCTGAACGCGGAGCTGGTGCCGGAGCTTGTGGTAAACGGCATCCCCGCGCCGAAGGGCGACCCGGAGAAACCCCTCAAAGCGCTCATCTTCGATTCCTATTACGACAGCTACAAGGGCGTGATCGTCTACATCCGCGTGATGGACGGGCGGCTGACCTCCGGCATGCGCATCAAAATGATGGCCACGGGCGCGGAATTCGACGTGGTGGAGGCGGGATATATGCGCCCCACCTGCCTCGAACCCGCGCAGGAGCTTACGGCGGGCGAAGTGGGCTACGTCACGGCCAGCATCAAAACCGTTTCGGAAACCCGCGTGGGCGACACGGTGACTTCCGCCGAAAACGGCGCGGATACCCCGCTTCCGGGCTACAAAAAAGTGAATCCGATGGTCTACTGCGGCATCTACCCGGCCGACGGCTCGCGCTACGGCGATCTGCGCGACGCGCTCGCCAAGCTGCAGCTCAACGACGCCTCCCTGTCGTTCAGCCCCGAAACCTCCGTGGCGCTGGGCTTCGGCTTCCGCTGCGGCTTTTTGGGGCTGCTGCATATGGATGTCATCGAGGAACGGCTCGAGCGCGAATTTTCGCTCGACCTCATCACCACCGCGCCCAGCGTGGTCTACCGCATCACGCGCACCAACGGCGAGGTGCAGTACATCGACAACCCCACCAATTACCCCGCACCGGATGTCATCGCGCAGGCGGAGGAACCGTTCGCGCAGGCGCATATCCTCACCCCCACAGAATACGTGGGCAGCATCATGGACCTTTGCCAGGACCGGCGCGGCGTCTACAAGGGCATGACCTACCTCGAAGCCACGCGCGTGGATCTCCTCTACGAGATGCCGCTCAACGAAATCATCTACGATTTCTTCGACGCCATCAAGTCGCGCACGCGCGGCTACGCCTCGTTCGATTACGAGCTGTGCGGCTACCGCGATTCCAAGCTCGTAAAGCTCGATATCCTGCTCAACGGCGAGCCGGTGGACGCCCTCTCGTTCATTGTGCACGCCGACAAGGCCTACGCGCGCGGGCGGCGCATCGTGGAAAAGCTGCGCGACAACATTCCCCGCCAGCTCTTCGAAATTCCCGTGCAGGCCGCCATCGGCGGCAAGATCATCGCGCGCGAAACGGTGAAGGCCCTGCGCAAGGACGTACTGGCCAAATGCTACGGCGGCGACATCACGCGCAAAAAGAAGCTGCTGGAAAAGCAGAAGGAGGGCAAAAAGCGCATGCGGCAGGTGGGCAGCGTCGAGGTGCCGCAGGAGGCGTTCATGTCCGTTCTCAAGCTCGACTGACCGCGCGGCCCCGTGCCGTTACCATCCGACAAAAGGAGCGTCTTTTTTGCTCAAACGCATTATCGCCGGCCTGCTTGCCGGCGCCCTGATCGCCTGCTCCGGCTGCAGCGCCGTCCTCTCTCCGGCGGGTTCCTCCGCGCTCACCGTCCGCGAGGGCGGAAAATCCGCCGGAACGTCGGCTTCCGGCGCGGCGGCCTCCTCCGCGCAGAACGGTTCCTCCGTGCCAGTTTCGGGCGGCAGCGTGGAATATTACTTTCCGCGCGGCGGCCAGCCCGCCAAACCGGCGCTGATCGGCATTTTGAAGTCGGCCAAAACGTCGCTGGACATGGCCGTTTACAGCTTTACCGATACGGATATCGCCTCCGCCGTGGTGGCGGATAAAAAACGCGGCGTAGCCGTGCGCGTCATCACGGACAGCGGGTGTGCCGCCAACCGCTACCAGAAAACCGTGCTTTCGGAGCTGAAAGCCGCGGGCATCCCCGTAAAGATCAACACGCACGGCGGGCTGATGCACCTGAAGGTTTCCATCGTGGACCGCAGCGTCGCCACCACCGGGTCGTTCAACTACACGAAAGGCGCCGAAAACGAAAACGACGAGGTGTTCGTCGTGCTGCGCAGCCCCAAGGCGGCGGCGGATTTCGAAACGCAGTTCGCGCGCATGTGGAGCGATACGGGCGATTTCAAAAACTGGAGCGCCAGTTAAGAAAAGCGCCATCATCCCGCAAAAATCTCCCGTGGGGTTTTCCCGCGGGAGATTTTTGATGCCGGCGCCCGTTTTTTCATCGTTCCGGGCCTGTGTTTCTACGAGACGTAGTGGATCTCAAGATTCCCGAACGAGACCTTGCCCTCCAGAATCAGCAGCGGCGCATCGTCCGCGGGCTTCGTGCCGCGCGGGTCGATATTCACCGCGCCTGCGCTCGTGTGAATGCGTTCCTCCACGCGCCAGCCGCTCGGGATGTAGAGCGTCATGTTGCCGAAACTGACGTCCGCGTACACCTGCACGCCGTTCGGGCCGGGGGTCACCTGGTCGAAATAGACGCTGAGCTTGCCGAACGACGAGGAGAGATACGCCTTTTCGAGGCTTTCGGAGTGCAGGTATTTGCAGCTTTCGCTGAAACTGGCGCTCACGCGGACGTCGTTGCCGTCCACCCGCTCCTCGGTTTTGCTTATGCCCTCCCATTCCGCGTGGATTTTTTTATGCCAATGGTGGTGCGGGCCGTGGAAGATGATGCTGAAGCCCGTGGAAGCGAGCACCGCGGTGAGCAGCAAAAGCCAGACGTTGATGACCTTGAGGTGAAGCGGCTGCTGATAGATGGCGTAGAGCAGCGCGAGCGGAACAAACAGCCCGAAGAAGTTGAATTCGACCAGGCTGCTGACGAACACGGCCGCGAGAAGCACGGTGGCGACGATGCTCCAGAAGTCCAGTTGGACGAACCCGCCCACCTGGCAGGCGATGACGAAAAATCCCGCCGCCACAAAGAAAATTCCCCAGAACCAGTTTCTATGCCTCATGATGGTTTCCCCTTTCCTGCAAACGCCGCCGCAGCTCCTTATAGTAATACCGCGAGGCGTAAACCTGCTTGTGGCTGCCCGTAAACTGAATCAGACTCGAGGACGTCAGGTCCTTTGTAATGGAATAAATGCGGCGGATATTCACGATGGTGGATTTTGCCGCCCGCACAAACGAGCCGGGCAGCAGTTCCTCGAGCTCGTAAAGCCGATAACGGATGAGAAAAGCGTCCTCCGCCGTGTGCGCGTAAACATGCTCGCCGGACGTTTCGAAAAACAGCACGTCGTCGAGCGGAAAATAGTACTCGCGGTTCTCCTTGAAAAAGGCGATCTTCGGGCCGGACTTGGCCTGCTCCAGAAGATACCGGTAAATATTGCGGATGTTCTCGTCCACGCGGCCGCAGCGGATGAGAATCTCGTCCTCCGGCAGATCTTCCGCGATTTCCATGCGCACCTTCATCCGATCACCTCTTACAAACACAGTATAGCGGCTTTCGCCGCGCGTGAAAAGGCGTTTCCGGCATCCGGTAGGGTTTTGGCCGGCAACCGGTAAAAAAACGCCGCCGAAAGGCCGCCGCAGGCCTTGCGCAGCTTCTCATCGGCGTGGGGGCGAAGCTGTATTTTACGAAAACCCTGAGCGGCAAAGAGGAAACGGACGGCGATGCGGGCAGCAAAACAAGCCTACGGGCATAACTCCTTTTCCTTCCGCGCCAAAACAGCCGGGTGGCCCCGTTGAAACCGG
>JAEWAU010000036.1 GCA_023391535.1 Bacillota bacterium
TCGTATGCGTTTTGCAACACCCCCCTCCTATTTTCAGTGGGAGCCGCCGTCCTTTTCCAGATCGTCGATGAGTTTTGAAATATGCGCGCTCTGCTCGATGGAATCATCCGCGATGAAGCGGAGCTCCGGCGTTTTGCGGATGGTGAGGCGCGAGGCGAGCGTGCTGCGGATAAAGCCCGCCGCGCTCGAAAGGCCCTTCACCGTCTGCTTCACGTCGCCCCCGAGGTCGCTCACAAACACCTTCGCGTAGGAAAGATCGGGCGAAAGCGTGACGCGCACGACGCTCACAAGCCCGGTGATGCGCGGGTCCTTCACCTCGCGAAAAATATCGGTGAGTTCCCGCCGGATATCTTCGGAAAGTCTGTCGATTCTATGGCCCGGCATGGCGTCCGCCCCCTTTTCGTTTCGCGCGTTCCCGCAAAGGGAACGCGTGCGTTTTTTTCTTTTTTGCTTGCTTACTTACTTATAATTGAATGCCTATCTATCAGCGATTCCCCTGCGAGCGGGCGCGCATACGCTCAGCGCAATGGGAATTTATGAATTTTTTTGAGTTGAACCGATTTGTTCGCGGCGGGATGGGTGCCGCCGCGCAGCCTAACAGCAGTAACGTCTTTGCCGCTTACGCCGCGGCGGGACTGATGCCTCCGCGCTGCCGCCAAGCAATACCAACCTTGCCCCTCATGCCGAGGCAGGTTTTGTGCCGCCGCGCAGCCTAACAGCAGTAACGTCTTTGCCGCTCATGTCGCGGCGGGCAGGCCATTTCTGCTCGGCCAGAAATGGCCGAAAGAGGCCGCGGGGGCTCTGCCCCTCGACCCCGCGCTTCCCGGACGCGCCGCCCGCAAGTCCGCGGGGTAAAGCGATGCCGCCCGCCGGGAGTATCGGGCTCAAAACGGCGCTGAACTCCCGGGCTCCATCAACTGGGCGGATGCCGCCGGAAAACCTTCTGCCCTGTGGGACCGCACCGCGCCGTTTTGCCCTGCGGGACGCCCTCTGCACGGCGGAACCCGCGCAGCAGCCCCGCGTCCGGGACGGCGGCTCGGCGCTGATGGGTGATAAGGGGAAGAAAGAACGCTTCAACAGGTTTCTTTAAACAAATAAACAGGGCCTTGTGGAAAAGCGGGCTGTTTTTCCGCTTTGTATAGTAAAATGCATATGACGTACAGTAGTTTTGATAAAAATGTCTACCGAACGTACTACCGTGCTCCGCGTTTCCGTTCGCCCGTTCCCCGTTTCTCTTGAACTTTTAGAGGCAGATGGAACGAGGCGGCGTTTACGGCCGCTTGGGTGCCCAGCCGGGCAGGCGCGGGTATTTGCCCCGCCCCGCGGGGCGTGGCAAACGGCGGGACGCACATACGGCGGGTTGTTCCCCTCGGCATCCGCCGGATTGTGCGTCCCGCCGCCGCGCTTATCGGAGGGGTGCGCCACAGGCAGTCAACCGCCGCCGACTACTCCCGGCCCGGGGGTCGAGGGGCGGAGCCCCCGCGTGTTCTTTGGATACTTTCTGCACGAGCAGAAAGTATCTGCCCGCCGCGGCATGAGGGGCAAAGCTGGTATTGCTCTCAGGCCGCGCTGCGGCACAATACCTGCCGCGACATGAGGAGCAAAGAAGTTATTGCTCAAAGGCTGCGCGGAGGCATAAAGCCCGCCGCCGCGAAAATGAACCAGGCGGATATTACTCCCTGTATTCCTCGGTGGTATATGCCTCGAAGATATCCCCCGTCTTGATGTCGTTGAACTTCTCGAGCCCGATGCCGCACTCGTAGCCCTGCACGACTTCCTTGGCGTCGTCCTTGAAGCGCTTGAGCGAAGCGATCTTGTCCTCGGCGACGACCACGCCGTCGCGCACCACGCGGATGGAAGATGCGCGCGTCACCTTGCCCTCGAGCACATAGCTGCCGGCGATGGTGCCCACGCTGGAGATCTTGTAGATCTGCCGCGCCTCAGCCTTGCCGAGCGTAACCTCGCGGGTCTTGGGCGCGAGCATGCCCTTCATGGCGTTCTGCACCTCTTCGATGCAGTCGTAGATCACGCGGTACATGCGCATATCCACGCCCACGAGCTGGGCGTTGTTGGCGGCGTCCGCATCCGGGCGCACGTTGAAGCCGATGATGATGGCGTTGGAGGCCTCCGCGAGCTTGACGTCGTTGTCGTTGATGGCACCGACGCCGCCGTGGATGACGCGCACGTGCACTTCTTCGTTCGAGAGCTTCTCGAGCGACTGCCGCACCGCTTCCACGGAGCCCTGCACGTCGGCCTTCACGATGAGGCCCAACTCTTTGATCTCGCCCTCCTGCATCTGGGAGAAGAGATTGTCGAGCGTGACCTTTTTATAGGTGGAGAACTGCTCTTCCTTTTCGTTGTGGCGGCGCTGCTCCACGAGCTCGCGGGCCATGCGCTCGTCCTTGACGGCGTGGAAAATGTCGCCCGCTTCAGGCACGTCCGCGAGGCCGGAGATTTCCACAGGCACGGAAGGCCCGGCGTTTTCGATGATGTTGCCGTTCGCGTCGCTCATCACGCGCACATGGCCCACGGCCGTGCCGGCGATGATGACATCGCCCGTGTGCAGGGTGCCGTTCTGTACCAGCATCGTGGCGATGGGGCCCTTGCCCTTATCGAGCCGCGCTTCGATAACGGTGCCCTTCGCGGCGCGGTCCGGGTTCGCGCGCAGTTCCTTCATATCCGCCACAAGCAGAATCATTTCGAGCAGCTTGTCGATGTTCTCGTGCTTCACCGCCGAAACGGGCACGCAGATCGTCTCGCCGCCCCATTCCTCGGGCACAAGGCCCTGCTCGGTGAGTTCCTGCTTGACGCGGTCTGGGTCCGCGCCCGGCTTGTCGATCTTGTTGATGGCCACGATGATGGGCACTTCGGCCGCCCGCGCGTGGTTGATGGCTTCCACGGTCTGCGGCATGATGCCGTCGTCCGCCGCCACCACCAGCACCGCGATATCGGTGCACTGAGCGCCGCGCGCGCGCATGGCCGTGAAGGCTTCGTGGCCCGGGGTATCCAGGAAAGTGATGACGCGACCCTGGGCGCTCACCTGATAGGCGCCGATGTGCTGCGTAATGCCTCCGGCCTCGCCCGCCACCACGTTCGTGTTGCGGATGGCGTCGAGCAGCGAGGTCTTGCCGTGGTCGACGTGGCCCATGACCACTACCACCGGGCTGCGGGGCTTGAGGTCCTCCGCTTTGTCCTCACTGTCGTCGATGAGCTTATCCTCTATGGTGACGACCACCTCTTTTTCCACCTTCGCGCCCAGCTCCATGGCGGCCAGCGCGGCGGTTTCATAATCGATGGTATCGGAGATGGCGGCCATCACGCCGTTCGCCATGAGCTTCTTGATGACGACGGCCGCCGTCATCTTGAGGCGTGCGGCGAGCTCGCCCACGGTGATTTCGTCGGGGATGCTCACCTTGATGGGCTGCTTTTTCTGCTTCTCGAGCTGCAGACGGCGCAGCTTTTCGGCGTCGCTCTCGCGCCGTGCGTAAGCGGGCCGGCGGTCCGCCGAGCGCTGCTTGAGCTTTTGCTTGCTCTGGAAGCTGCCCGTGCGCTTGCTCTGGGTGGGCGCGATCTCCTCGTAATGCTCGTTGTATTTTTCAAGCTCCACGGCCGAACCGCGCGTATCCACATAGCGCACGCTGCGGTCCTGCGCCTTCACGGGCTGCTGCTGCTGCCCGGCGGGGCGCTGCTGCTGCTGTTGCGGGAAGTTGATGTGCGGCGCGGGGCGGCTCGCGGGTTTCGGCTGGTTCGGGCGCGGGGAGGCAGCCTTGTTTTGAGGCGCGGGGCGCCCGTCGCGGTTGAACCGATCGAACTTCTGGTTCAGGTTCGGGCGCAGCCCGGGCGACGCGGGGCGCTGCTGCCCATACGCCGGGCGATCCTGCGCGGGGCGCTGCTGCCCGTTCTGCACCGGGCGCTGCTGCCCGTACGCCGGGCGGTCCTGCGCAGGGCGCTGCTGCCCATACTGCGCCGGGCGCTGTGCGCTCGCCGCGGGCCGGGCCGGAACAGCCGGGCGGGCGTTCGCGGCCTGCCGGGCCTGTTCGGCCTGCTTTGCCTGTTCCGCCTGCTTTGCCTGCTCGGCCTGCCGGGCAAGCTCCGCCTGTTTTGCAAGCTCCGCCTGCTTTGCCTGCTCAGCTTGACGGGCAAGCTCCGCCTGCCGGGCCTCTTCGGCCTGCTTTGCCTGTTCCGCCTGTTTCGCAAGCTCGGCCTGACGGGCAAGCTCCGCCTGCTTCGCCAGTTCCGCCTGCCGGGCCTCTTCGGCCTGTTTCTGCGCCGCGGCGGCCTTTGCGGCCTCCGCCTGCTTCACCGATTCGGGCGGTTCGGTATCGGCAAAATACGCGTCGAAGTTTTCCACCCCGCGCTGCTTTGTGTAGTGCTCGAAAATGAGGTTCAGCTCGTCTTCCGTGAGCACGGTCATATGTTTGCGCGGCTCCTCGTAGTACTTGCCGAGGAAGTCGATGACATCCTTGCTGGGCACGCCGAGATCCTTTGCCACTTCGTGGACCCTGTATTTAATAACCATATAGTAATTTCCCTCCGCTCTGCCGCTGTGCAGCCTGTTGCAACTGTTCGTGCCGCGTCCACGGCGGCATTCCGGAAGGCCCACGAATCTCGGGGCCGCCCGAGCTGATTCTTCTGTTCAGGAATGATCCTCCTCAGTACGGGGCGCTGCCCCCGCAAGTTCCGTTATTTGGCGGGCAAAGCCCGCGTCGGTGACGGCCACCGCCGCCGTCGCGCCGCGCCCGATGGCGTGGCCAAGCTCTTCCCTGGAAAGCGGGAGCTCCGTTACGGGCAGCTTCCCGGCATGCGCGCGCACATGCTCCGCGGTGCGCTCCGCGGTATCCCGCGCGAGGAACGCCGCGGCGGCGCGCCCTTTGGAGAACGACTCCAGCACCGCGTCGAACCCGAACTCCACGCGCCCCGCGCGCCGCGCAAGCCCCAGCAGGCCGCGCAGGCGGGCGGTCGTTTTTTCATCCACCGGCGGACATCTCCTCTTCCAGGCGGTCGTAGATCTCCGCCGGCACCGCGCAGCCGAACGCGCGCTCGAACCGTTTGGCCTTGCGCGCTTTTTTGAGGCACTCCGTATTGCGGCAGACGTACGCGCCGCGCCCGGGTTTTTTCCCCGTGAAATCCAGCGCGATCTCGCCCGCGGCGCTGTGCACCACGCGCACCAGTTCTTTTTTCGGCTTCATCTCGCCGCACCCGGTGCACATCCGCATGGGCAGCTTCCTCGCCTGCATATGGGTGATGGCCTCCTTTTGCGCCCGGCCGTTTCCGGTGTGGGGCAATACCATTATAATACCCGTTCCGGGCAAAGAGTGATAGGTCCGGAACCTTTGTCTGGGTTTTGTCAGATCAATTCGTCGGGATAGCTGTTTTCCGCGCCGGTTTCGCCCTCCGCGGAGCTTTCGGCGGCTTCGAACGCGGCGGCCATCGCCGTGCGGGTGGGACGCGCGTCTTCCTCCGGCTCGTCCGCCCGGCTTTCGGGCCGGATATCGATGCGCCAGCCCGTGAGCTTGGCGGCAAGGCGCACGTTCTGCCCCTTGTTTCCGATTGCGAGCGAAAGCTGGTCGTCCGGCACGATCACGCGGCTGCGGCGGTCCTCCTTTTCGGTGGAAACGGAGATGACGTGCGCGGGCGCGAGCGCCGCGGCGATGTATTTCGCCATATCGGAGGAATACGGGATGAGGTCGATCTTCTCCCCGGCCAGCTCCTTGCTGATGTTGCCCACGCGGCCGCTCTTCGGGCCGATGCAGGAGCCGATGGCGTCCACGTCCGGGTTTTTCGACGTGACGGCCACCTTCGTGCGGGAACCGGGCTCGCGCGCGATGCCCATAATCTCCACGGTGCCGTCGAGGATCTCGGGCACCTCCAGCTCGAACAGGCGGCGGATCATGCCCGGATGCGTGCGCGATACGATGGTGCGCGTACCCTTTTCGCCGTTCTTCACCTCGGCGACGTAAACCTTGATGTGGTCGCCCTCGTGCAGCGCCTCGCCCGCGAGCTGCTCGTTGGCGGGCATCACGGCCTCGGTGCGGCCGATTTCAAGATAAGCGGTGCCGCTGGAACGGTCGATGCGCTGGATGATGCCCGTCACCAGCTCGTGCTGGCGGCGCATCACCTCGCTCGTGATGACCTCGCGTTCCACCTCGCGGATGCCCTGCCGGATGACGTGCTTGGCCGTCTGCGCCGCGATGCGCCCGAAATTGTGGGTGTCGAGCCCGATATCCACTTCGCCGCCCAACTCAACGCGCGGGTCGATGCCCCGCGCCTCGTCGAGCAGAATCTCCATCTGCGGGTTTTCCACCGCTTCCACAACCGTTTTGCGCAGCGCCACGCGGAACAGCCTCTTCTTCGGGTCCAGCTCCACGATGGTATTGTCCCCGGTTTTATAGTTATGCTTCACCGCAATGTTGATGGCGTTGGCGATTTTTTCGGCCAGATACCCCTCCGGGATGCCCTTTTCTTTTTCCAGCGCCTGCAGGGCGTCGAAAAACTCGTCGTTCATTTCGCTCATTTTTTCGATCATTCCTTCCCGCCCGGGCTCTCTGACGCCGGGCCTTGTATCGCGGCCGCGCGGAAAAAAGCGGCGCCTTTTCCCCCGCCGGCGGGTTATTCCCCGCCGGGCAGCGCGTCGTCCGCCAAGCGGAAATGCGCGGCCTGCGAAAGCGCGATTTCCACCGCGCCCCCCTGCGTTTGCAGCGTGGCGGTTCCGTCCGCGAAAGCCTCGAGCGTCCCCTCAAGGTCGCGCCGGCCCGCCGCGTCCGGCCGAATGAGCCGCACGCGCACGCGCTTCCCGATATTCTCCGTGAAATGCCAGTCTTTTTTCAGCTCGCGTTCAATACCGGGCGAAGACACCTCGAGGCAGTAGCTTTGTTCGATCGGGTCCGCGCGGTCGAGCTCCGGGTCCACCGCGCGGCTGAAGGCCTCGCAGTCGTCGATGGTGACGCCGCCGTCCTTATCCACGTAATAGCGCAGAAAATAATCCGAGCCTTCCTTGACGAATTCCACGTCCCACAGCCGAAGGCCGAGCTGCTGAGCCACCGGCGCGCCGATGGCTTCCGCCCGCGCGGCCACATTTGTTTTCTGCGCCATAAAAATCCCCCAAACAAAAACAAAAGAGCGGGTTGCCCCACTCTCATCCTCGTCCACTGTCAATACCTTATCTATTATATGCGTTCACCGCGCAAAATGCAAGGGGGATTTTTGCCTTTCCTGCGAAATTCCGGTTCATCCTATGAATATTCGGTAAAATTAGGGATAAAAATCCGCTGCCGGAGCGCCGATCCGCTCCGCGGGCTTTCCGCAGCCGCAAAGCGGGATTTTCACATTCGGCCCCCTGCCGCCTGCTTATTTCGCGAGCGCCCAGCCTATGAAGCAGCGGCGGCCTTCCACCGCGCCGGCAAGCAGCGCGCCGCCCTCGGGAGCCGGAGCCGCGGCAAGCTCGATGCGCTCGCCCTGGGTCGTTTCGGCCTCGTAATCGATCTGAAACGCCGAAAGCTCCCTGTTTTTTAGGCCCCCGGGGAAATAATCGCACAGCAGGTCCGCGTAAATGGCGTTGTTCATGTGCCCGTTGCAGTCGATATCCGACAAACGCACCTCGCGCGCGCCGGCGGGCGCGGCGCCTTCCGGCAGATGCAGGCGGCGCTCCTCCACGGGCGCGCCCTCGCCCGCCTCGGGCAGGACGAACGGGAACTCCTTCGGACGCAGCACACGGTGGCTGCGCGGGTCCGCAATCACCCAAACGGACTGCGCCGCGAGCAGTTCCTTCCCCGCTTCGTCCGCAAAGCGGAAGCCGCGCAGAAAGCGCGCGCCCGCCGTGCGCTCGAACCAGGTGCTCACCGTCACGCGCTCGCCGTAGCCCGGCCACCGCGCGGCGCGAACGGCCTCGCGCACCAGCAGGAACACCACGCCGCTTTTTCGCATCCGCTCGTAGCTCAGGCCGTCGCATTCCAAATGCAATCCGGCCGCCTCCTGCATCAGCATCAGCGCCACGGAAGGCCGCAGCCTGCGGCTCGGCCCCACCTCATAGGAGGAGATGCGCATTTCCATCGTATAAGTCGTATCCAATCTGTTTCCTCCCGCGGCTTTATCCCTGCCGCGCGCCTGTGCCGCGGAGTTTTCCACAGTTTCACCGCCGGTTGTGGAAAACTCGTTCCCTACGGAGACTTTCCGGCCCGGTCAGGCTTTTTCCGCCGCTTTGGCCAGCGCCGCGCAAAGTGCTTTGAGATCCTCACCGCCGTAAAATTCGATGGTAAGCTCCCCTTTGGCCTTGCCGGAGCTGACGGAGACCCTGCGCCCGAGCTTTTCGGTGAGCAGGCGCGCCACCTCGCTTTCGAGCACGCCCGGAAGCGAGGACGCAGAAGCGGGCGCATCCGCGGCCTCACGGGCTTTGCGCTTCACCATACGCTCCACCTCGCGCACCGAAAGCCCCTTGCGCGCAATTTCCTGCGCCGCTTCCGCAATGGCGGGCGCATCCGGCAGCGAAAGCAGCGTGCGCGCGTGCGCCTGGGAAAGTTTACCGTCCCGCACCATTCCGAGGACATTCTCGGGCAGCGCCAGAAGCCGCAGCGAGTTGGCCACGGCGGGGCGCGATTTACCCATGCGCCGCGCCACCTCGTCCTGCGTGAGCGAGAAGCGCTCCATCAGCGTGCGGTAGCCCTGCGCCTCCTCCACGGGGTTTAAGTCCTCGCGCTGGAGGTTTTCGATGAGCGCGGCGGCCATTACCTGTTCGTCGGTGAGCTCGCGCACCACCACGGGCACTTCCACAAGCCCCGCCATGCGCGCCGCGCGCCAGCGGCGCTCGCCCGCCACGAGCTGGTAGCCGCCCGCCGGGATGGGCCGCACCAGCAGCGGCTGCAGCACCCCGTTTTCGCGGATGGAATCGGCGAGCTGCGCGAGCGCGGCCTCGTCGAAATGTTTGCGCGGCTGCCCGCGGTTCGGCTCGATTTCGGCGATGGAAAGCGTTACGGCGCCTCCCCCGGCCTCATCCACGGCATTATCGGCAAACAAGGCGTCCAAGCCCTTGCCAAGCCCACGTTTCGTCATACAGCCACCCCGCTTTGCTGCGAAAGAAATTCCTCGGCCAGCGCGCGGTACGCTTCGCTTCCGCGCGAGCCGCGGTCGTAATAGAGCACCGGCTGCCCGTAGCTCGGCGCCTCCGAAATGCGCACGTTGCGCGGCACCACGGTTTTATACACCTTGCGCGGAAAGAAGCGCTTCACGTCCTCCACCACCTGCACGGTGAGGTTCAGGCGGCCGTCGTACATCGTGAGCAGCACGCCCTCGATCTCGAGCGACGGATTATAGAGCCGCTTCACCGTGCGCACCGTGGCCATGAGCTGCGAAAGCCCCTCGAGCGCAAAATATTCGCACTGCATGGGCACCAGAAGCGTATCCGCCGCCGTGAGCGCGTTCACCGTGATGATGCCCAGCGAAGGCGGGCAATCCACCAACAGAAAATCGTATTCGTAGCGCAATTCCCGCAGCGCCGCCTTGAGCGCGGTCTCGCGCCCCTTGCGGTCCACCAGCTCGATCTCCGCCGCGGCCAGCTCGATGCTCGCGGGCAGGATATCCACGTTCCGGAACTCCGTGTGCCGCAGCACCTCCTGCGGCTTCGCTTCCCCGATGAGCAGATGATATGTAGAGCGCGGCACGTCTTTCTTATTGATTCCCAGCCCGCTGGTGGCGTTGCCCTGCGGGTCCGCGTCCACCAGCAGCGTTTTTTTGCCGCTGTCGCCGAGCGCGGCGCACAGATTCACTGAGGTGGTGGTCTTGCCCACGCCGCCCTTCTGGTTTGCAACGGCAATTACCTTGCCCACGCGCAGCCCTCCTTTTGGGATGTGATCCCGGCCCCGGAACCGGAATTCCGGGAAACGTTCCGGCCGGTTCCGCGCTGTTTCGCACACGGTCCGGCCGGTTTCCCTTCGATTATAACACAGCTTGGCCCGGATGGAAAGGAAATTGCCGCAATTCGCAGGGAAAGGCCCTGCGGGCGGCTGATTTGAAGCTAAATTTTACTTGAAGGGGCATGTAAAGGACTGTTAAGGCTTTTGACTGCACGGCTATGTTTCACGTGAAACAATTAGAGCTTTGATTGGATGGGAGCGCTTTCGGCTTCCACACAGCCTAACAGCAATAACAGCTTTGCTCCTCATGCCGGGGCGGGGCTTGTGCCTCCGCACGGCCGAACAGCAGTAATGTTTTTGACCCTTATGCCGGGGCGGGATAGGTGCCGCCACACGGCCTTGAAGCAATAACTTCTTCGCCCCTCATGCCGGGGCGGGCAGGCCATTTCTGCTCGGCCAGAAATGGCCGAAAGAGGCCGCGGGGGCTCCGCCCCTCAACCCACGCTTCCCGGACGCGCCGCCCGCAAGTCCGCGGGGTAAAGTGATGCCGCCCGCTGGAACAATCGGGCTAAAAACGGCGCGGAACTCCCGGGCTCCATCTACTGGGCGGATGCCGCCGGAAAACTTTCTGCCCTGCGGGACCGCACCGCGCCGTTTTGTTCCGCCTGCGGGCGGAACCGCCCTCTGCACGGTGGTTTCCGCGCAGCAGCCCCGCGTCCAGGACGGCGGCTCGGCGCTGTTTGGAGACAAAGGGAGAAAACACGCAATTTCGGACATTTTCAACAGCTTATAGCGTTTTTATGGAAATTCAGGCCGTAAACGCCGTTCTTCGTTTTTCTTGTTCTTTTTGGGGCAGATGGAACGAGGCGGCGTTTGCGGCCGCTTGGTTGCTCAGCCGGGCAGGCTCCGGTATTTACCCCACCCCGCGGGGCGGGACAAAAGGCGGGACGCACATACGGCGGGCTGGTTCCCCTCGGCATCCGCCGGATTGTGCATCCCGCCGCCGCGCTTGTAGGAGATGTGCGCCACAGGCAGTCAACCGCCGCCGACTACTCCCGGACTGTCGAAGTCGAGAGGCGTAGCCCCGCGTGTTCTTTGTAACGTTTTCCGTAGAAAATGCGACTTCCCTGCACGAGCAGAAAGTATCTGCCTGCCGCGACATGAGCGGCAAAGCCGGTATTGCGAAAGGCCGCGCGGCGGCAGCTAGCTTAGAATGGTAGATCGGTGTCGTTCAAAAGTTATGCGTAGGCGCTCACGTCTCCGCCAAAATAGGATTCAAGCATAAAAATACCGCCCGGCGGCGCGAGCCGGGCGGCAAACAGGTAAGGCGATGTTTCACGTGAAACACAGCCGGTGGGGTATTCCGTCTGTTTCATGTGGAACAGTTGAACTCAAGTAGAAACAAACTCTCCGCGTGCCAATTCGGGCACACAAAAAACTTCAGGCCGTCCGGTCCGCATGTTTGGGAATTCGGATGGTGTATTCGTAATGGTCCTCATATTCCACGCTGCTGGATTCCGCCTCGATACCGGAGCGCTTCATCAACCCAACGGCGTTGTTGATGGTGTTGAAGAAAATGCGGATATCCTTGATGACCGAAAGATTGCGCCGCGCGGCGGCCGGCTGCCGGACGCGCAGCAGATTCTCCACCAGTTCCTCTGTTTCCGCAACATTGTACCCGCGCACAATGATCTCATCCAGCGCTTCGCTGCGGCGGGGCTCGTCGAGCCGCAGCAGCGCGCGCGCGTGCCGCTCGGTAAGCCCGGCGCGGAGCATCCGCTCACGCTGAGGCGGAGCGATGCGCAGCAGCCGCAGCTTGTTCGCCACGGTTGGCTGGCTCCGGCCCAGCTTTTCGGCCACTTCCTCCTGCGTCAGCCCGCAAAACTCGATAAGACGCGCAATACCGGCTGCCTCCTCGAAAAAGTTGAGGTCCTCGCGCTGGAGGTTTTCCAAAAGGCCCATCACGGCGGATTGGCGGTCGTCGAGCGTCACCGGGATGCAGGGCACCTCGTGGTAACCCGCGAGGATGGCGGCGCGCAGGCGCCTTTCCCCTGCCACAAGCTCGTAGGCGCCGGGCCCGCGTTCACGCACCGTGAGAGGCTGGAGAATCCCGTTGTGGCGGATGCTCTGTGCCAGCGACTGCAGCGATTCCTCGTCGAATGTCTGGCGCGGCTGCTCCGGGTTCGGCGCAATCTGCTCTACGGGAACGAACAGTACCCGGCTCCGCTCGCTTCCCCGCAGCTTTTGCAGGATGTTTTGCATCGCTTTCCCTCCTCGCTTCCGGCTCCGTCCGGCCCGCCTCTTTCGGAGGGCGGACGCAGATTCCCTGCTTTCGCAAGTCGGAACGCCCCGCCGCCGCGCGGCAATTCATGCTTGTCCATTTTCTTCCATATCAGCATATCACAGTTGGTATTTATTTTCCATATCTTTTTCAAAAATATTTTCTGCTATAATAGAAAAAGCGGCGCCGCCATATTTATGCGGAACGCCGAAAGCGGAGAAGGGACGTGTTCCTTTTGATTTTATCCGGCCTGGAAATTCGAAAGCGATTGGAAAACGAGATCGTCATCGAGCCGTTTCGCGAGGAGCGGCTCAACCCGAACAGCTACAATCTCACCCTGCACAACCGTTTGCTCGTCTACAAAAATCCTGTTCTTGATATGAAAACGCCGAACGCCACCGATGAGCTGGAGATCCCCGAAAGCGGGCTGACGTTAAAGCCGGGGCGGCTCTACCTGGGACGCACGGCCGAATTCACCAAAACCGAGGGCTTCGTGCCCATGCTCGAGGGGCGCTCCTCCACCGGGCGGCTCGGACTGTTCGTGCACATCACGGCCGGGTTCGGGGACGTAGGCTTCTGCGGCTACTGGACCCTTGAGATGTTTTGTGTCCAGCCCGTAGTCATCTACCCCGGCGCCGAGATCTGCCAGATCTATTACCACACCCTCGAGGGGGACTATATCCCCTACCGCAGCGGAAAATACCAGAACAACACCGGCATCCAGCCGAGCCTGATGTACCGGGATTTTGAAAAAACGCCGTAATTGCGAAAGCCGCGCGGACCCGCTCAAAAAGGCGGTTTCCTCGCGGCCCGTTTTTCGGTTGTGCGCAATGAGATTCGCGCGGTTCAGAACGCGCGCCAGTCATAAGGCAATAAATCCTTCAATAAAACGACGACTCCGTCTTTTACCAGGATTTCCGCTTCCGCGTTTTCCTGCGCTAATTGGCTCAGAAACTCCCTGCATCGCCCGCATGGAGGCATAATATGGCCGTCGCAACCTACAGCCACCACTTTTCGGATGATGTGCTCACCGGCGGTGAGCATTGTCGCCGCAGCCGCATGTTCCGCGCAGAATCCCATGGAACAAGCCGTGTCGACGCAAACGCCCAGATATACAGTTCCCGAATCGGTTAAAATAGCGGCCCCCACGCCGCCGGATTCGGCATATTCCGAAAGTTTCAGGGGTTTTGCCACCGTTCTCGCCTGTGCAAGCAGCTCTTCAAATTCCATGTTTCCGCTCCTCCCAGCCGGCTCCAGCCGGGCAATCCGTCCGTTTACAGCGGCGCTTTTGCAATTTTGGCCGACGCGCGCGGATAAACCCCCGGCGAGGATTTGATTTTGCGAAGGACGACCAGAGTGCGCCCGTCGCCCGAGCCGGGCAGCGCATAAGGAACTGCGGCCTCCGTCCTGCCGCCCAGCAGGGAAACGGCGCGCTGTGCGCGCGCAAGCTCCTCCCCCACCTCCGCGCCCTTCAGGGCCAGAAACGCTCCGCCGGGCTTCACAAGCGGAAGGCAGTATTCGCAAAGCGTTCGCAAATCGGCCACAGCGCGCGCGGTGACAAGGTCGAACGCCTCGCGAAACGCCGCCTGCCGCCCCGCCTCCTCGGCGCGTGCGTGGACGCACGCAAATTCCGTGCCAAGGCGTTGTGAGAGCGTGCGCAGGAACGTGACGCGCTTGTTCTGTCCGTCCATGCAGGTGAGCGTCAGGTCGGGCCGCGCGAGCTTGAGCGGCACGCCCGGAAAGCCGGCGCCGCAGCCCACGTCCGCGAGCTTTGCGCCGCGCGGAGGCGCAGCGAATTTCAGCACGGCGAGGCTATCCGCAAAATGCTTGAGGGCGATCTCCTCAGGCTCCACGATGGCCGTGAGGTTCATCACGGCGTTCCAGCCGAGGAGTTCCTTCGTATAGATGCGGAACTGCCCGCGCGCGGAATCCGGGAGCTCCAGCTCCCATGCCCCGAGCGCGGAGCGCAAGGCTTCCTCCATACGCGCAAGGCCCGCTTCGTCGATGGCGTGCTCCGTATCGGGGGTTTCGTACATCGTTTTCCCTCCTAGCTTTTTGTTTTCTGTTTCACGTGAAACCGCTGGCGCGGAAATGAGGGCGTTCTATTTTGGTGCTCACGTTGCTTTAGGCTGGACGCCGCTGCGCAGCATTGGAGTAATAACGGCTTTTTCGCTCTTGCCGCGGCGGGACTGGTGCCGCCGCGCAGCCTTGAAGCAATAACTTCTTCGCCCCTCATGCCGGTATTGCTTTAAGACTGCATGGAAGCACCCCGCCCGCCGCGGCATGGGCGGCAAAGTCGGTATTGCTTTAAAATTGCTCGGAGGCACCCTGCCCGCCCCGGCACTAGGGGCAAAGCCGGTATTGCTCAAAGGCTCCGCGGAGGCATCCCGCGTCTTGGAATAAAGCTACTGCTTCCCCTTCTGCCCTTCCGCCGCAAGGTAAATGAGCAGAACCGCGATATCAGCGGGGTTTACCCCCGAAATCCGCGAGGCCTGCCCCACGCTGCGGGGCCTTACCTTGCGGAGCTTTTCCTGCGCTTCGAGCCGCAGCCCGTGCAGGACGGCGTAATCGAGGCTTTCGGGGATGACCTTCTCTTCGAGGCGGCGCGCTTCGTCGATCTGTGCCTGCTCGCGCTGGATATATCCCTCGTATTTGACGCCGATCTCCACCTGCTCGGCCACGGCCTCTGGCAGCGCCGGGCGGGCGGGGTCGAAAGGCGCAAGGTCGGCATAGGAAAGCTGCGGGCGGCGCAGCAGCTCGGCAAGGCGCGCGCCGTTTTTCGCGGGCGCGGTGCCGCGCGCGGCGCACAGCGCGTCCAGTTCCGTGGAGGGCGGAACGCCCGCCGCCTCCACGCGCGCGCGTTCGGCCTCCACGGCGCGCTTTTTTTCGAGAAAGGCCGCGTAGCGCGCGTCCGGTATCAGGCCGATCTCGTGCCCGATGGGCGTCAGGCGCAGGTCGGCGTTGTCTTGCCGCAGAACGAGTCGGTATTCCGAACGCGAGGTCATCATGCGGTACGGCTCCGGCGTTCCCTTTGTTACAAGATCGTCGATGAGCGTGCCGATATAGCTGCCCGAACGCTCCAGCACCAGCGGCGAACGGCCTTGCACCTGCAAGGCGGCGTTGATTCCGGCCACCAGCCCCTGCGCGGCGGCTTCCTCGTAGCCCGAGGTGCCGTTAAACTGCCCCGCGCCGAACAAGCCGCCGATCTTCTTCGTTTCGAGCGTGGGCATGAGCTCCAGCGGGTCCACGCAGTCGTATTCGATGGCGTAGGCCGTGCGCATCACCTGCAAATGCTCAAAGCCCCTTATCGTGTGCAGAAAGCGCAGCTGCACCTCTTCGGGCAGAGAGGAGGAAAGCCCCTGCAGGTACAGTTCCTCGGTATCGAGCCCCAGCGGCTCGATGAAAAACTGATGGCGGTCCTTATCCGCGAAGCGAACGACCTTATCCTCGATGCTCGGGCAGTAGCGCGGGCCCACACCCTCGATGCGTCCGGCGTAGAGCGGCGACCGCCCGAGATTTTCGCGGATGACCTCGTTCGTGCGTTCGTTCGTATAGGCGATGTAGCACGCCGCGCGGTTTTCGCCGGGAATTTTGGTTTCAAAGGAGAACGGCACGATCTTCTCGTCGCCCTCCTGGCGTTCCAGCACGGAAAAATCGATGCTGCGCCGGTTCACGCGCGGCGGCGTGCCGGTTTTGAAGCGCCGCAGCGAAAGCCCCAGCGCGCGCAGCGAATCGGAAAGGCGGTTTGCGGGGAACAGGCCGTCCGGCCCGCCGGGGTAGTTTACCTCCCCGATGTGGATGCGCCCGCGCAGATAGGTCCCCGTGGCCACCACCACGGCTTTGACGCGGTACACCGCGCCCAGCGCCGTCACCACCGCGCACACCCGCCCTTTTTCGGCGCGGATTTCCACCACTTCGGCCTGCCGCAGGTCGAGCCCCGGCTGCCGTTCCAGCACGCGCTTCATGCGCTGGTGGTAGGCGCGGCGGTCGCTCTGCACGCGCAGCGAATGCACGGCCGGGCCTTTGCCCCGGTTGAGCATACGGCTCTGAAGAAACGTCTCGTCCGCCGCCTTCGCCATCTCGCCGCCCAGAGCGTCGATTTCGCGCACGAGCTGGCCTTTTCCCGTTCCGCCGATGGAGGGGTTGCAAGGCATGTTGCCCACCGCGTCCAGATTGACGGTGAACACCGCCGCCGTGCACCCCAGCCGCGCCGCGGCCAGCGCCGCCTCGATGCCCGCGTGCCCCGCGCCGATAACGGCCACGTCGTATTCCCCCGCGCTGTATTCGATCGTAACAGACCACCATGCTTCCGATTTGTATTATTGATTTATCTTATTCCTGATTGGTTAATTTGCGATGCGGATATACGTACTATTACAAGCCTATTATACTACTTGTTATTTTCCGATGCAGAACTTCTCGAACACGCGGTCGATCACCGCGTCGGAGGCTTTCTCGCCCGTTAGCTCGCAAAGCGCGCCGAGCGCCTGTTCCACGCCAACCGAAACGGCGTCCAGCGTAAACCCGGCGGTTTCGGCGTCCAGCGCGGAGGCCGTCCCTTCGGCGGCGCGGCGCACGCAGTCGAGCTGGCGCTCGTTCATCAGCAGCGGCTCGTCGGCTTCAAACCCTTCGGCGCCCACCGTTTCGCGCACGGCCTGCGCGAGTAGGCTAAACCCCTCGTTTTGCCGCGCGCTCACCGAAACGGTGCGCGGAAAGCGTTCTTGCACCGCCGCGAGATCGAGCGCGCGGGGCAGGTCGCTTTTGTTGCACACGGCCACGGTGCGCGCCGGGTTAAGCGCCGTGAGAAGGCGTTCATCCTCGGGGGAAAGCGGCGCGGAGGAATCGAACACCGCGAGAACAAGCTGCGCGCCCGCGATCTTTTCGCGCGCCCGCGCAACGCCGATCCGCTCGGCCTCGTTTTCCGTTTCGCGCAGCCCGGCGGTGTCGCACAAACGCAGCGGCAGGCCGCAAAGCTCCACGGTCTCCTCCACCACGTCGCGCGTGGTGCCGGGAGAGGCGGTGACGATGCTCTTTTCAAACCCGGCGAGCGCGTTCATCAGCGTGGATTTGCCCACGTTCGGGCGCCCCGCGATGGCCGTGAGCACGCCTTCGCGAAACAGCCGCCCGCGGCCGAAGCTGCGTTCGAGCGCGCGCAGGCCCGTGTGAAGGGAGGAAAGCGCCGCGCGCAGGTTTTCCGGCTCCAGCGCCGGCACCCCCTCCTCGGGGAAATCCAACCACGCGGCGATATCGGCGGAAATTTCGAGCAGGCGCGCCTTGATTTCCTGCGCTTTGGAAAACAGCGCGCCGGAAGCCTCGCCGCGCGCCGCGCGCAGAGCCGCGTCCCCCTGCGCGCCCACAAGGTCCATCACGGCCTCGGCGCGTGTCAGGTCGAATTTTCCGGCCAGAAACGCGCGCTTGGTGAATTCCCCGGGCTGCGCGGGGCGCGCGCCCGCGCGCAAAACGGCGTCGAGCACGCGCCCGAGCAGGTAAGGCCCGCCGTGGCACGAAAGCTCGGCGGTATCCTCGCCCGTAAAGCTGTGCGGGGCGCGGAACACCAGCAGCACCGCGTCGTCGAGCGCTTCGCCGCCCGGCGTGCCGTCCGCAGCATCGCCGCCGGCCGCTTCCGGTTCGTGCACCGTTCCGTAAGCCGCCCGGTAACCGCAAAGCTCTTCCACCGGCGTTTTGCCCGCGGGCGTGAACACGCGCGCCGCCACGCGCAGCGCCCCGTCCCCCGAGATGCGCACCACGCCCAGCCCCGCGGGGAGCTGCGCGGTCGCCACCGCCGCAATGGGTTCCATCGAAATCCCTCCTTTCCGCTTTCCTGTTTTCTGAACCCCGTTTTCTCTGAAAAAACAACCGCGCCCGGTTTCGGCGATTGCCGCCGGCGGGCGCCGGGGCGGTTGCCGAACCGGGCGTGATTTTTGAAATGCGGCCAAAGCAATTTACACCCGCCGCAAAACTTTGTTCCGCGAAACCGGAATACTTATGTTACTCGGCTCCCTCGCGGCTTGGCCGCGGGCCCTGCCCTCCGGGCCTTGCCCGCTCGGCTCCGATGACGACGCGGCGGTTCGGGTCCTCGCCAACCGACCACGAAGTCGCTCCCTTTACCTCCTGCACGGCAGTGTGGATGATGCGCCGCTCGTAGGGGTTCATGGATTCGAGCGTGGTGCTGCGCCGTGTACGCACGGCGTTCTGGGCGATGCGTTTTGCCAGCGCCTCGAGCGTCTGCTCGCGCTTTTTACGGTATCCGCCCGTGTCGAGCGTGACGCGGCGGTAGGCCTCCTCGCCGCGGTTGGCCACGAGGGAGGTCAGGTACTGGAGCGCGTCGAGCGTTTCGCCGCGGTGCCCGATGATGACGCCCATGCCGTCGCCCTCGATATCGAAGACGACGCCCTCTTCGGACTCCTCCTCCGTAATCTCCGTTGCGCCCAGGTCCATATGCTCCAGAATTTCGGAAAGGTAGGTTTTGGCGCGCGCGGAAGCCGATTCCTCGTGCCACACGCGCACCTTCGCGCCGGAGCCGCCGAGCAGCCCGAGCAGCCGCTTGGAGGGCAGCTCCAGAATCTCGACCTCCACCTGTTCCCGCTCCATGCCGAGCTTTTCACAAGCCGCGTTGATCGCTTCGTCGACCGTCCTTCCGGCGGCGATGGCCTCATATTTCACCGGTATGACCATCCTTTCTCCCGAACCGCGCCTGAGGCGCGGCCCGTTTCTAGCAGCGATTTCCGTTTCCGGCGCCCGCGGTCAGCTCCTTCCGTCTTCTCCGCCGTCCCCGTTTCTCGGTTCGTTCATGCGGGATTGCGCGAGGCGCCTGCGCTGTTCCTCCCGGAGCTGGCTCCGGCTCTTCTTGCCCTTGGAGTTGGTTTTCACGGGTTCCTGCGCCGGACGCCCGGCGTTTGGCGCGGACGAGGCGTTCGCCGGCAACTTCGCCGTGCCGGAGCCGCTCTTGCCGGGGGCTGCGCCCTGCTGCTCCTGCTGCATCTCCATGGCCTTGCGCGTAAAGCGCTGCATGGCGTTTTCCTTTACTTTCAGCTTACCGCTGGCAATATCCTGACGCCGCTGCTCCTGCCGCGCCTCGGACTGCGCGGCCAGCTTTTCAATGCTGAAGAAGCGCTGCAGCAGAATCACCTGCACGAGCATGAACAGGTTCGAGATGATCCAGTAAAAGCCCACGGCCGCCGGGAGCTGGAACGCGAACCAAACCGACATCAGCGGCATAAGGAACACCATGAGCATGTTGTTCATGCCGGCGCCGGGCTGGCCCTGCTGCACGGCCTTGTTGAGGCGCATGCTCAGCCAGGCCGAAAGGGCGCTCGTTATATAGCAGAGGATGGGGATGAGCACCAGAAGGTGGAACCCCCACTTCGGGTTCTGCGAAAGGTCGATGCCGAACAGGTTGAAATCGATGGGGTGCACGTGCCCCAGAAACGGCAGCTTGTCCATGTTGCCCTTCATCGCCTTGGCGATGTAAAGCTGAAGCTGGGCGCTCTTGTTGCTGACGTGCATATCGGTGAGCACGCTCTGGAGCGCCGTGTGAATTTTGTCGATGGTGGGCTGGTTATACCAGAAGATATACGTAAGCGGCTTGTAAACCACCGCGAACAGGCCGTAGAGGATGGGCATCTGGATGAGCAGCGGCAGGCAGCCCGAAAGGGGGTTGTATCCCTCCTCCTGGTAGAGCTTGCTCATCTCCGCCTGAAGCTTCTGCTGGTCCTTGGCGTACTTTTTCTGGAGCTGATCCATCTTCGGCTTCATGCGCAGCATTTCTGCCGAGGACCGCTGCTGTTTGATGGCCAGCGGGAACAGAAAAATGCGCACCACGACGGTGAAGATGATGAGGGATACGGCGTAATTCCCGGAAAAGAGGTAAGAAAAACGCAGCACCAGGCCCAGCGGATAGCAGATGATATCGTTGAACAGGGTGCCGAATACGCCGAAGAACGAGCCGAAATTCATTTGTTTTTTTCCTCCAAAGCCCGGGTTTGTTCACTCCCGGGGAGCGCGGAGCAGCCGCGCTTTTTCCGCCGCGGATATTCGAGCGGCACGGGATCGTAACCGCCGGGGTGATAGGGGTGGCAGCGCAGCACGCGTTTTACGGCGAGCAGCCCTCCCCGGAACGCTCCGTAGCGTTCCACCGCTTCCAGCGCGTAGGCGGAGCAGGTGGGATAATACCGGCAGCTCGGCGGCAGAATGGGCGATACCCATTTCCGGTAAAGCCGGATAAGAAAACAAAAAACCTGTTTCATGGCGGACGGCGCTTTCCTTTGCCGGAGCGGCCGCGCGGCTTTTTCAAAAAAAGCCCGCTCCGGAGAAGACCCTCCACGGAAAATCAATCCCCGCGGACGCCGGCGGTGCTTTCCGGGGCCGCGGGCGCGGAATTCTCCCCCGCCGCGCGCGGCGGGCGCGCGGGCAGCAGCTTGGCGCTGCCGAAAATGCCGCGCAGCACGCGGTGGATCTCCTGTTCCTTGAGCGTTGCCGTGCGGGCGCGCGCCACGAACACCAGATCGTACCCCTGCGGCAGCGAAGGGGCGAGCGCGCGGTACGCCTCGCGCAGCACGCGGCGCGCCCGGTTTCTTTGCACCGCCTTGCCGATCTTGCGGCTGGTGGTGATCCCCACGCGGTTGATGCCCTTCCTGTTTTTCAGGATATAGACCACCGCCGCAGGGTTTACAAACGAGCGTCCCTTCTGGTACACGCGCTTGAATTCGTAATTTTCGGTAAGCGTTACGGTTTTGATGGCGAAAACCTCCCGGTTTCCGGGCGCGCGGGCGCGGGAAAGAAAAAGACCACGATTTACAGCGCTTCCGGTTGCACGGAGGGTGCCCCGGGCGCCGCGCCTTCCCGCCGAAGGCGGGCAGGGCGGAACGCGGCCGCACGTCCTCACAATTGGAACGCTGCAAGGTGGCCTTGCAATCAGTAGGTCAGCTGCTTCCTACCCCTGGCCCTGCGGCGGGCCAGAACCTTACGGCCATTGCTCGTGGACATCCTCTTGCGGAAGCCATGCTCTTTCGACCTGTGAATCTTCTTGGGCTGGTATGTGCGAATCATGGGGATCCCTCCTTTCGGGCTTGGGCGTCTTTCGCGTCGAACGGGAAACCGGCCGCCTTCCGCCCTTCCGGGCAAAAAAGGGCAGTCCGCTCCCCCGCAAAAAGCCACCATATCATTGAATCATTATAGTATAACCCGCTTTGCTCTGTCAACTGCGAGTTTGCGCGCAAAACGTCCGCTTCCGCGTCTTTCTATTTCCCGCCGTTTCGCCGCAAAACGCCTTCGGAGCGAAATAGGTGAAAAAACATCGCGTTTGCGCGTGCCCATACTGTTTTACTGCGTTTTTCCCGGTTTATCCGCGCTTTTTGCGCGTCTTTTCACAGGCTTCCCGCTTTTCGCCGCTTTGCGCGGCGAAAATTTATCCCTTTCCTTTTTTCCCTTTTTGTGATATTATTTATAGTGCTTATCCGTATGCCCGCCGGCGAGCGCCGCGCAGGGCAATTATTTCGGCGCGTTTTTTTGCGTTCCGGCCGGTTTCATCTCCCGGCCGCGCCGAAATACGTTCCGCGTTGATCTCTTTATTTTACGATTTGTTTTTATTTTCCGTTTTGTTTTTGTTTCTTTCCATATTTCCGCCCCGCAAGTCCAATGTAACGGGTTTTCAACACTTTCAACAGGGTTTTAAACAATCTTTCACCGATCAGCCGGAGGTACCACACATGCAGTCCTTTTCGGAAGTTTGGGCGGGTGTCTGCGCCTATTGCTCCACCCTCATCAGCAACACTGCGATGACGACCTGGATTCGCTCCATTGAGCCGATGGGGCTGGTGGGCGACGAGGCCCGGCTTTTTGTGCGCTCCGATTTCCAGCGGCAGATCGTCCAGAGCCGTTACGCGAACTTTCTGGCCGACGGCTTCCGCGAAACGCTGGGCTTTCCGGTTACGATCCGCATCTTCACGGAGGAGGACCGGCCCGGGCAGCCTGCGGCCGCGGCGGGCGCGTCCGCCGCGCCGGAACCCGAAAGCGCCGAGGATATCGAGCAGACCTACGCGAAGGCGGAATACGAATACACGTTCGACACATTCATTGTGGGCAGCTCCAACAAATTTGCGCACGCGGCCTCGCTCGCGGTGGCGGCAAACCCGGCCAACGCCTACAACCCGCTGTTCATCTACGGCGGCTCGGGCCTTGGAAAAACGCATCTTCTGCACGCCATTCAGCATGAAATCGCGCAAAACAACCCGGAAATGTCCATCATCTATATCAAGGGCGAGGATTTTACCAACGAGCTGGTGGAATCCATCCGCCAGAACACACAAATGCAGTTCCGCAACAAATACCGCCAGTCCGGCGTGCTTCTCGTGGACGATATTCAGTTCGTGGCCGGCAAGGAATCCACGCAGGAGGAATTTTTCCACACCTTTAATTCCCTCTACGAGGCGCACCGGCAGATCGTGCTCACGTCCGACCGGCCTCCCAAGGAGATTCAGACTTTGGAGGACCGCCTGCGCACGCGTTTCGAGTGGGGCCTTCTCGCGGACGTACAGCCGCCGGATTTTGAAACGCGGCTCGCCATCATCCGCCGCAAAGCCGAGCTTTTAGGCATCACGCTGCCCGACGAGGTCTCCGAATTCATCGCGAACCGGCTCAAAAACAACATCCGGCAGCTCGAGGGCGCCGTTAAGAAAATCAAGGCCTACAACCTGCTCAATCACATGCCTCCGAGCATCTCCACGGCGCAGGAGGCCATCAAGGATATTCTAAACGACAACCAGCCCACGCCCGTAACGGTGCAGCGCATCATCGAAGAGGTGGGCCGCACCCTCTCGGTTTCCCCCGAGGAGATCCGCAGCAAAAAGCGTTCCGGCAACATCTCCACCGCGCGGCAGGTTTCCATGTATATCGTTCGCGAAATCACGCAGATGTCCACCACCGCCATCGGCGAAGAATTCGGGCACCGCGACCACGCCACCATCGTCTACGCCATTCAGAAGATCGAAAAGGACATGCGCCGCAACCAGCAGCTCAAAGCCACCGTCGAGGATATCGTCAAAAACCTCCAGGCCAAGTAGCGCGCGGTGCGCGCGGCCAATTCGAACGGGGCCGGATGCAAATTTTCAGCCGGTTCCCCGCGCCCGGCGCCTGCGGTGCGGCACTCCGGATAGCGCCGGGTGCAGATGATTGCGTTTCTCCCCGCTTATATTTTCCGCCCTTCCGCTCTGCTTTAAACAACTTCACCGGGCGGGTTTTCCACAATTTCCGGCGCGGCAAAGGGCGGCGCAAGAGTAAGGCTTGGTTTTCCACCGGATTTTCCACATCTCAACAAAACGGAATCCACCGCTTTCCACATTGTCCACAGCGCGGGATTCTTCCCTGTGGACAACTCCGGCGGATTCCACAGCACCCGAACAAGCCCCGAAAAGCGTTTTTCCCAAGGCGGCGCGCGCTCCGGCGGCTCCTTCTCCACCGTTTCCACAGCCCCTACTGCTTCTGCTGTTTTTTCTATTCTTTTTTCTCTCAGAAAGCCCGTCCGCCATTCCCCCTTTTCGGGCGGGGTCTTCACGTTCTTATTTCCATCTTCTATCCGGGAAGGTCGTGTACCATGAAATTCATCTGCGACAAAAAAAGCCTCTCCGACGCGGTAAGCATCGTGCAGCGCGCGGTTTCCGTCAAATCCACGCTGCCAGCGCTGGAGGGAATCCTCGTCAAAACGGCGGAAAACTCCCTCACTCTGCTCGCCTACGACCTCGAAATCGGCATCACCACCACGCTTCCCGCCGAAATCGCGGAACCGGGCGAAATCGTCCTCAACGCGAGGCTTTTCTCCGAGATCGTGCGGCGCCTTCCGGCCGAAAAAGTCACCGTCGCGGCCGACCAGAAGCTTCTCACCACCGTTTCGAGCGGCGTGGCGGAATTTACGATTCTGGGCCTCTCGGCGTCCGAATTCCCGGAAACCCCGGCCCTTTCGGAATGCGAACAGGCCGAGGTTCCCCAGAACATGCTCGCGTGCATGATCCGGCAGACGCTGTTCTGCGTTTCGGCGGACGATTCCAAACCCGTGCACACCGGCGCGCTGTTCGAGCTCACAGAAACCTCCCTGCGCATCGTGGCCGTGGACGGCTACCGTCT
The DNA here is from genome assembly GCA_023391535.1 of Bacillota bacterium. GTDB lineage: Bacteria > Bacillota > Clostridia > Oscillospirales > Ethanoligenentaceae > JAEWAU01. The sequence goes on from JAEWAU010000036.1 coordinate 24,244, forward strand.
GGCCATCCGCACCGAAGAGCTCAAAAACGGCGTGCAGCTCAGCTTCGTGGTGCCGGGCAAAACCCTTTCGGAGCTGCTCAAAATGCTCGGCGATACCGACGAGCCCGCGCAGCTCAGCGTCGGCAAACGGCACATTCTTTTCCGCGTGGGCCGCTACACCGTGGTTTCGCGCCTGCTCGAAGGCGATTTTCTCGATTACCGCAGCGTGCTTTCCGGCACGCACGCGGCGCAGCTGCGCGTGAACGTGCGCGCGTTCTCCGAAAGCGTGGAACGCGCCTCACTGCTGATCTCCGACCGGCTCAAATCGCCGGTGCGCTGCACGTTCGAGCCCGACCGCATCAAGATCACCTGCTCCACAAGCACCGGCAAGGTCTACGACGAAGTCCCGGCCGCTCTTTCGGGCGAACCGCTGGAAATGGGCTTCAACAACCGCTACCTGCTCGACGCGCTGCGCGCCGCCGAATGCGACGAGGTGCGCGTACTGCTTTCCGGCGCGCTCGCGCCCATGCGCATCTGCCCGCCCGAGGGGGACCGTTTCCTCTTCCTCGTGCTGCCCGTGAGGCTGAAAAGCGATGTCTGAAAACCGTGCCGTGCAGATTAAAACCGAATTCATCAAGCTCGACCAGCTGCTCAAGTTCGCGGGCCTCACCGAAACGGGCGGCGCCGCGAAGGACGCCGTGGCGGGCGGAGGCGTACTCGTAAACGGGCAGCCGTGCCTGCAGCGCGGGCGCAAGCTGCGCGCGGGCGACGTCGTTTCGTTTTCCGGAACCACCCTGCGGGTGGAGGGCCCATGACGGCGCATTGCAAAGCCGCCGTTTCCAGGCTTTCGGTGCGGGATTTCCGCAATCTCCAAAACGCGGAGCTCCTTCCGGGCCCGGGTGTGAACCTCTTTCTGGGAGACAACGCCCAGGGCAAGACCAACCTCATGGAGGCCGTGTGGCTGTTTACCGGGGAGCGCAGCTTCCGCGGCGCGCGCGATACGGAGCTCGTGCGCTTCGGCGCCGAGTCCTTCCGGCTCGAGCTGGATTTCACCGCCCAGGGCGGGGAGCACCGGGCGTCTCTGGCGTATTCCGGCGCAAAGCAGGCGGCGCTCGACGGCGTAAAGCTTTCCTCCGCGGCCGAGCTTGCCGGGCATTTTCCCGCCGTTGCTTTTTCGCCGGAGGATTTGAGCCTCGCGAAAGGCGCGCCGCAGCTGAGGCGGCGGTTTTTGAACGCCGCCATCGCGCAGCTTTTCCCGCGCTACGGCGCGGAGCTCGCGCGTTATTCCGAGCTGCTGCGCCAGCGAAACGCGCTGCTTAAGGACATTCCGCGCCACGCGGAGCTGCTCGACACGCTCGATATCTGGGACGACCGGCTCTCCGCCTTGGGCGGGAGCGTGGCGTTTTTGCGCCTGCGGTACCTGCGGCGGCTGGTTCCCTGCGCGGCGGAGGTTTACCGCGGCATCGCGGCGGAGGCCGAAGCCGGCGCGCAGCCGGGCGAAGCGCCCGAAGAGCTTTCCATCGCCTACGAAAGCCCCTATGCCGCGTTTGACCCCGAACGCGAGCCTCCCGCCGCCGCGGAGCTTACGGCGGCGATGGCGGCGGAGCTTGCCGCGCGGCGGCGCGACGATATCGAGGCGGGCTTTACGGGAACGGGCCCGCACCGGGACGACCTCGCGCTTTCCGTGGGCGGAAAACCCGCGCGGCTGTTCGCCTCGCAGGGGCAGCAGCGTTCCGCAGTGCTCGCCTTAAAGCTTGCGGAGGCGCGGGTGCTCGGCGAGAGCGCGGGGGTATCCCCCGTGCTGCTGCTCGACGACGTGATGAGCGAGCTCGACCGCCACCGGCAGGATTACCTGCTCCACCACATCGGCGAAAGCCAGGTATTCCTCACCTGCTGCGACGACGGGCTGTTCGCCGGAGCCGGCCCGCGTATTTTCCGCGTCAGAAACGGCGCCCTGCTGCCGGAATAAGTTCCGGCCGGGCCGCGGCATTTTGCATTGCCGGAAGAAGGAGCCAACCTTATGTTTTTGCACATCGGACGCGACCGCATTGTCCGCACGGACGACATCATCGGCATCTTCGACATCGAAACCACCAGCACCTCGAAGATCTCGCGCGAGTACCTCGCGCCCGGCCCCGAAAAGGAGATCATCAGCGTAACGCAGGAGCTGCCGAAATCCTTTATCGTCTGCGCCCCGGGGGGCAAAAGCAGATTAAAAAACGGGCGGAACGCCCAGAATACCGGACATCCGGTAAAAATATACATTTCGCAGATTTCGTCCGGAACGCTGCTCAAACGGCTCGAAAACGCCCGTTCCCCCGGCGACCTGCTGGCGGAAAAGGGTTTGGCGGAGCTGTGACGCGGGTTTTGGAAACGGCCTGTAGCAACGGAACGGATAAAACAGATCCATGAAATCCGACTTTTCGGTCTTCGGCACGAAAATCAGGCTGCGCGTGCGGGATTCATAGAACCGAGTGCTATCAAAAGAAGCCGGCGGAAAACGCGCCGGAGAAACAAGAACCACGGAGGCAGAACACGGCATATGGCGAATGAGATCGAAGAGAACAACACCGAAATCACCGCGGAGAACACGGCGGAAAATATCAGCCGCGCGGGCTTTACCGACGCGGATTACGGCGCGAGCCAGATCCAGGTCCTCGAGGGGCTGGAGGCGGTGCGCAAGCGCCCCGGCATGTATATCGGCTCCACAAGCACCCACGGCCTGCACCATCTGGTGTACGAAATCGTGGATAACTCCATCGACGAGGCGCTTGCGGGCTACTGCAAGCACATCCTTGTGGAGATCCTGCCCGAAAACGTCATCCGCGTTACGGACGACGGGCGGGGCATCCCGGTGGGCATCCAGCCCAAAATGGGTATTCCGGCCGTGACGGTCGTGTTCACGGTGCTGCACGCGGGCGGCAAATTCGGCGGCGGCGGGTACAAGGTATCCGGCGGCCTGCACGGCGTGGGCGCCTCGGTGGTGAACGCGCTTTCCGAATGGCTCGAGGTGGAGGTCTGCTCGGAGGGAAAGGTCTATTTCCAGCGCTACGAGCGCGGCGTTACCGCAAGCGAGCTCACCGTGCGCGGCGAAACGGACCGCACCGGCACGCGCATCACCTTCAAGCCCGACGCGGAGATCTTCGAAACCACCGAGTTCGATTACGACATCCTGCTTTCCCGCATGCGCGAACAGGCGTTTCTGAACGCCGGGCTGCGCATCACGCTCAAGGACCTGCGCGAGGAAGAGGAGCGCGGCGAGAGCATGATGTACGAGGGCGGCATCCGCCAGTTCGTGGAATACATCCACCAGAAGCGCGCGCTCGAGGTCATCCATCCGCAGGTGATCTATTTCTCCTGCACGGAAAACGGCATGGCCGCAGAAGTCGCCATGCAATACAACGACAGCTACAACGAGTCGATCTACTCGTTCGCGAACAATATTCACACGGGAGACGGCGGAACCCACGAAACGGGCTTCAAGGCCGCGCTCACCCGCGTGTTCAACGACTACGGCAAAAAGGCGGGGCTCATCAAGGAGGACAAGGACAAGCTTTCGGGCGACGACGTGCGCGAGGGCCTGACGGCCATCGTGAGCGTAAAGCTGCAGGAGGCGCAGTTTGAGGGCCAGACCAAGGCGCGGCTCGGAAATTCCGAAGCGCGCCCGCTGGTGGACGGGCTTGTGTACGACAAGCTCATGACCTTCTTCGACGAAAACCCCGCGGTGGCCCGCGCCATCTTCGACAAAGCCACCACCGCCGCGCGCGCCCGCGAGGCGGCCCGGCGCGCGCGGGACCTGACGCGCCGCAAATCGGCGCTCGAATCGGCCTCGCTTCCCGGCAAGCTCGCGGATTGCTCGGACCGCGACCCCGCGAACACCGAGATTTACATCGTGGAGGGCGATTCCGCCGGCGGCTCCGCCAAGGGCGGACGCGACCGGCGCTTCCAGGCCATTCTGCCGGTGTGGGGCAAAATGCTCAACGTGGATAATGCGCGGCTCGACCGGGTGTACGGAAACGATAAGCTGACGCCCGTCATCACGGCGCTGGGAACCGGCATCGGCGAGGAATTCGACCTTTCGAAGCTGCGCTACGGCAAGGTTATCATCATGGCCGATGCGGATGTGGATGGCTCCCACATCCGCACCCTGATGCTCACCTTCTTTTTCCGCTTCATGCGCCCGCTTATCTCGGAGGGGCACATCTACATCGCGCAGCCGCCGCTCTTCAAGGTCAGCAAGGGCAAAAAATTCTTTTACGCCTTTTCCGACCAGGAGCGCGACCGTTATATCGGGGAGCTGGGCGGCAACGCCGACGTACAGCGCTACAAGGGCCTGGGCGAAATGGACCCGGAGCAGCTTTGGGAAACCACGATGAACCCGGAAAACCGCACCATCAAGCGCGTGGATATGGAGGACGCCGCCACTGCCGACGAAATCTTCACCATCCTGATGGGCGACAAGGTCGAGCCGCGCCGCGCCTTCATCGAATCCCACGCGCGCGACGTTGAGAATCTGGATATCTGAGCGCGCGGGCGCCCGCAACGCACAGAGCTTTCCCGTTCCCCCGCGTGCGTTTTCCGGGGTGCGCGCACGCGGGTAGGAAAACCGCAGCAGAAAGAGAAAAGGGATACCCGGCCGCGGCATGCGCCGCAGGCGCAGCCGGAAGGAGATAGACAGTTCAATGGATTACGAAGGGCAAAAACTGATACCGGTCGATATCGAGCGCGAGATGAAAAAATCCTTTATGGATTATTCGATGTCCGTCATCACCTCGCGCGCGCTGCCGGATGTGCGCGACGGCCTCAAGCCGGTGCACCGCCGCATTCTCTACACCATGTACGAGGACGGGCTCACGCCCGATAAGGCGTACCGCAAATGCGCCACCTCGGTGGGCGACGTGCTCGGCCGCTACCATCCGCACGGCGACGCCTCGGTTTACGACGCGCTGGTGCGCCTCGCGCAGGATTTCTCGCTGCGCTACCCGCTGGTGGACGGCCACGGCAATTTCGGCTCCATCGACGGCGACCCCCCCGCCGCCTACCGGTATACCGAAGCGCGCATGGCGAAGATCGCCGTGGATATGCTCTCGGATATCGACAAGGAGACGGTGGATTTCGACCACAACTACGATGATACGCGCAAGGAGCCAACGGTTTTGCCCGCGCGCTTCCCGAACCTGCTCGTGAACGGCTCGGCGGGCATCGCGGTGGGCATGGCCACGAACATTCCGCCGCACAACCTCCGCGAGGTCGTGGACGGCATGGTTCTGCTCATCGATAATCCGGACGCCACGCTCGACGATCTGCTCACGAAGATCAAGGGGCCGGATTTCCCCACCGGCGGCATCATCATGGGCCGCGCGGGCTTCCGCGAGGCTTACACCACGGGCCGCGGGCGCCTCACGCTGCGCGCGAAGGCCGCCATCGAGGAGGAGGAGAACGGCCGGTTCCGCATCGTCGTCACCGAAATCCCCTACATGGTGAACAAATCCCGCCTGCTCGAGGGCATTGCGGACCTGCATAAAGAGAAGCGCGTGGATGGAATCTCCGACCTGCGCGACGAATCCGACCGCGAGGGCCTGCGCATCGTCATCGAGCTCAAACGCGACGCGAACCCTCAGGTGGTGCTCAACCAGCTCTACACCTACAGCCAGCTTCAGGAGACGGTTCCGCTCATCATGCTCGCGCTCGTGCACGGCGAGCCGCGCTACCTCGCGCTCAAAGAGATGCTCTCGGAATACATTAAGTTCCAGGAGGAGGTCGTAACAAGGCGCACGCGCTACGACCTGCGCAAGGCCGAGGAACGCGCGCATATTCTCGAGGGCCTCAAAATCGCCATCGATTTCATCGACGAGGTGATCAAAATCCTGCGCGCGGCAAAATCCATTCCGGAAGGCAAAAACGCCCTGATGGAGCGCTTCGGGCTCGACGACGTGCAGGCCCAGGCCATCGTGCAGATGCGCCTCGGGCAGCTCACGGGCCTCGAGCGCGAGAAGATCGAAGAAGAGCTGGCCGGTCTTTTGGAAAAAATCGCGGAATACAAGCTCCTCCTTTCGGACGAAGGGCGTATTCTCACCATCGTTAAAACCGAGGCTCTGGCTCTGAGCGACAAATACGGCGACGAGCGCCGCACCGAGATCGAAACCATTTCGGGCGAGATGGACGTGGAGGACCTCATTCCCGTGGAGGACTGCGTGGTCACGCTCACGCACTACGGCTACATCAAGCGCCAGCCCACCACGGCCTACCACAGCCAGCGGCGCGGCGGGCGCGGCATCTCGGGCATGACCCAGCGCGAAGAGGATTTCGTGGAGAACCTGTTCGTCTCCTCCACGCACGATTATATCCTGTTTTTCACGAATCTCGGGCGCGTTTACCGGCTCAAGTGCTTTGAGCTGCCGGAAGGCTCGCGCACGTCCAAGGGCGTGAACATCGTCAACCTTCTGCCCGTTTCGCAGGATGAGAAGATTACGGCCATGATCCGCCTGCCGGCCTTCGAGGACGGCCTTACCCTCGTAATGGTGACGCGGCGCGGCATCGTCAAGCGCACGTCGCTTACGGAATACGACACGGCGCGGCGCGGCGGCGTCATCGGCATCCTGCTCGAGGAGGGCGACGAGCTCGTGCGCGTGCTGCTCACCGACGGCTCCGCGCAGGTGCTCGTGGCAACCCGGCAGGGCATTGCCATCCGCTTCGCCGAGGAGGACGCCCGCCCCATGGGCCGCGCGGCCCACGGCGTGAAGGCCATCTCGCTCGAAGAAGGCGACGAGGTGGTGGGCATGGAGGAGCTGCGCGAGGGCGGAACGCTGCTTTCGGTAACCGAAAACGGCTTCGGCAAGCGCGTGGAGTTCGCCGAATACCGCGTGCAGAACCGCGGCGGCAAGGGCCTTGTGAGCTACAACGTGAACGACAAGACCGGCCCCGTGGTGGGCGTGGCCGTGGTGGACGAGGCCGAGGACGCCATGCTCATTTCGAGCGGCGGCGTCATCATCCGCGTGGGCGTGGCCGAAATTCCCGTGTACTCCCGCTACGCGCAGGGCGTGCACGTCATGCGCATCGGCGACGGCACGCGCGTGGTTTCCGTGGCCGGCTCGCCGCACGAGGACGAAGACGAAGCCGATACCGGCGTCGAGGGCGACCCGGGAGATCCGGACACCGAGGATTCCGGGGCGGAGAGCTCCGGCGGCGGAAGCTCCGAGCCGGAGAATTCCGAGGAATAATCCCGGGAGGATTTTTTCCATTTGCAAAGCGCGAAAAACGGCTGTTTTCACAGCCGTTTTTTTTGCTTCATGCAGAGAGCCAATACACAGCCTTTGAGCAGTACCGGCTTTGCCCCTCGTGCCGGGGCGGGCTTTGTGCCGCCGCGCGGCCTAACAGCAGTAACGGCTTTGCCGCTCATGCCGCGGCGGGACTGGTGCCTCCGCGCGGCATAACAGCAGTAACGTCTTTGCCGCTCATGCCGCGGCGGGCAGGCCATTTCTGCTCGGCCAGAAATGGCCGAAAGAGGCCGCGGGGGCTCCGCCCCTCGACCCCGCGCTTCCCGGACGCGCCGCCCGCAAGTCCGCGGGGTCAAGCGATGCCGCCCGCCGGGGGAATCGGGCTCAAAACGGCGCTGAACTCCCGGGCTCCATTAACTGGGCGGATGCCACCGGGTGTGCTCTGCCCCGTAGGGCGCACCGCGCCGTTTTGCCCTGCGGGACGCCCTCTGCACGGCGGAACCCGCGCAGCAGCCCCGCGTCCAGGACGGCGGGACGGCACTGTGTAGTGATAAGGGGAAAAAAGAACGCTTCAACAGGTTTCTTTCAACAAATAAACAGAGCCTTGTGGAAAAGCGGGCTGTTTTTCCGCTTTGTATAGTAAAATACATATGACGCATAGTAGTTTTGATAAAAAAGTATACCGAACGTACTATCACGCTCCGCGTTTCCGTTCGCCCGTTCCCCGTTCGCCGTTTCTCTTGAACTTTTAGAGGCAGATGGAACGAGGCGGCGTTTGCGGTCGCTTGGGTGCCCAGCCGGGCAGCGCGCGGGGATTTGCCCCGTCCCGCAGGGCGGGACAAACGGCGGGACGCACATACGGCGGGTTGTTCCCTTCGACATCCGCCGGATTGTGCGTTCCGCCGCCGCGCTTGTGGGAGGGGTGCGCCGCAGGCAGTCAACCGCCGCCGACTACTCCCGGCCCCGGGGGTCGAGGGGCGGAGCCCCCGCGGCCTCTTTCGGCCATTTCTGGCCGAGCAGAAATGGCCTGCCCGCCCCGGCATGAGGGGCAAAGCTGGTATTGCTGTGCGGCTGCGCGGAGGCACTTTACCCGCCCCGGCATGAGGGGCAAAGTTGGTATTCCTGGGTGGCTGCGCGGAGGCACTTTACCCGCCGAAGCGCGAGCGGCAAAGACGTTATTGCTCAAAGGCTGCGCGGAGGCATAAAGCCCGCCTATCGCAATTCCATAAAAGATTGGGAGAAGTGGCGCTTCGTCTGTCCGCCTCCGGCGGGAAAGCGAAACACGCCGGAAGGTGTCCATCTTTTCTGGAAATGTAGTAAGTAGGAACGTCAAAAAAAGCCCGCGGTTTATTCCGCAGGCTTTTTGCAAAACAACAGCAGCTCCATTAAAGATCGGGAGAAATATTGGTTCGTCTGTCCGCCTTTGGCGGAAGGGCGAAACACTCTGGAACGGCTCAATCTTTTTTGGAAATGCTAGAAGAAAAGCAAAAGCAATAGAGTATTTATTCCTCCATCTGCTTGGCGAGAAACGCCGCGGCGGCCTGGGCGAGCTTGACTTCGGTATCCCCGGGCTTTACGGCGGGCTCGCCCGCCAGCAGCACCACGCACCCGGCCAGATCCCCTGCGGCCAGAATGGGCACCGCCACCGAAACGGGCTTTTCGCTGCCTTCGGTGGGCGTCAGGGTGTGCACGCCGTCGAACACGAAGGTCTTGCGCTGTTCGAGCACAGCCTCCAGTTCCGGCGAAATGCGGCGTTCCACCGCGTCCTTGCGCGGAACTCCTGCGGAGGAAATCACCACGTCGCGGTCCGCGATGAGCACGGGCAGATTGCAGGTCTTGGAAAGAACCTCGGCGTACTGGTTGGCGAAATGGGAAAGCTCCCCCACCGGGGAATATTTCTTAAAGATCACTTCGCCGTCGTTTTCCGTATATATTTCAAGCGGGTCGCCCTCCCGGATGCGCATGGTCCTCCGGATCTCTTTCGGAATGACAACGCGGCCCAAATCGTCGATGCGTCGGACAATTCCGGTTGCTTTCATCGTTTCGTTCATCCTTTCCCGGCCCAAAACCGCGTTTCGGGCCATAAAAGCCGTAATATGCCGGTTTTCCTTTTGAAGAATCGCCGGGAGTAAACGCGCGGAGGCCAAAAGCAGGGCCGCGGCGCATCTTACGGAAAATTCGCTCCGTCGATTCCCCGGTAAAGAAAAAACCGGTATCAGAAGCTGCGCTTCGGACATCCCCCCCTCTTTGTTGCGTCGCAGCGCCCCGGTTTTCACGGTATTTTCGTTTGCGAACGGGCAAAAATCGCGCTTCGCCTTTCGGCGGTTCCGGCCGCACGGGGAAATTTACGCCGCCTTCCTCTTTTTTTCCCAAAGCAAAAGAGAAAAAAACGGCTTTCCCACATCGGGAACGGAGCCGCCCGCAGCCGCCTTCGGCGGGAAAGCGGCGTGCCCGCGCCGCGGACGCGCGAAACCCTCAAAACGCCCTGTCCGGATGAAAAATACCGCCGGCGCGGACGCTCGTTCCGTGCCGGCCTGCCGGAATCGCGGCAGTGCCCATAGTATCTGCCAGAAAGGGCACATTATACCACATCCCGAACGCACGGTTCCTCGCTCAGAATAATCATTCATAAAATAAACATATATAGCATTTAAATTATAGCATATTTGCACAGAGTTTGCGTGGAAAAGGACAAAATGCTTCAATTCCGCCGGGCAATCCGATATAATGGAGGGGCGGACGGGCCGGTTTGCCGGTTCGAAGCTGGTGAATAAAGGTAAATATTTCATAAATAAAACCGGACGGGGCTGTCGAAGACGACCTGCGCGTTCCGGAAGAAAGGCCGCCGTACGTTTCGGCGGCTTTTCTGTCCGGGGCGGTGCCGGTTTTGCGCGGCGCTTTTGCTTTGTGCGGAGAGCCGCTCACGCTCAGGAGGTGTGCGTTTGGGAGAGAAAAACAGAGTGAAGCTTTCCATTGCGGGGTGCGAACTCGTGATTGTTTCGGACGATGCCGACGAGTACGTCCGCGAAACCGGCGCACGAGTGGAGGACGCTATGCGCCGTGCCATGGAAAGAGGCTCGGGGATGTCCACCACGCTCGCCGCGGTGTTCGCCGCGCTGGAATTCTGCGATTCCTCCGTGAAGGAAAGGGCGGCGGCGGATAACCTGCGCAGCCAGATCAAAGCGTATTTCGACGACGCGTCCCAGGCGCGCGAAGAGGCAAACCGCCTGCGCCAGCAGATGGAGAGCCTTAAAAAGCAGCTCGGCGCGCGCGAGCGGGAGCTTGCGGCGCAGAAGGCGCGCGAGGAAGCGGCCGCGAACGAGCTGAAAACGCTGAAGGCGCAGATCGGCGTGCGCGCGTTGGAGGAACAGAGGAAACTGCATGGTAACGAGCCCTGAGCAAAGCTCCGGGCTTCCGGAGATTTTGGCTCCCGCCGGCTCGATGGAGGCGCTGCGCGCCGCGTGCGCGGCGGGAGCGGACGCCGTGTATTTCGGCGCGGGGGAATTCAACGCCCGCCGCAGCGCCGAAAATTTCGCGGCGGAGGAGATTGCCGGCGCGGCGGCTTTTTGCCATACGCGCGGCGTAAAAGTCTATTTCACGCTGAACACCGTGGTGTTCGGGCGCGAGGTGGAACCCGCTCTGCGCCTTGCGGAAACCGCTTGCCGCGCGGGGGTGGACGCACTCATCGTGCAGGACGCGGGCCTTGCCGCGCTGCTGCGTTCTTGCGCGCCGGGCCTTGCGCTGCACGCCTCCACGCAGATGTCCGTTCACAGCCTGGAGGGCGTGCGGGAGCTTGCCGAAATGGGCTTTTCCCGCGCGGTGCTCGCGCGCGAGCTTTCCAAAGAGGAGCTCGCCTTCATCGCCGCGCGCTCGCCCATCGAACTTGAAATTTTTGTGCACGGCGCGCACTGCATGAGCGTTTCGGGCCAGTGTTACATGAGCGCGTTCTTCGGCGGGCGCAGCGGGAACCGCGGGCAGTGCGCGCAGCCCTGCCGCCTGCCCTTTTCCGCGGGCGGGGAGCGCTACGCGCTTTCGCTCAAGGATCTCGCGCTGGCATCCCGTTTTGCGGAACTTGCGGCTCTGGGCGCGCCGGGGCGGCTTTCCCTCAAAATCGAGGGGCGGCGCAAGCGCCCGGAATACGTGTTTGCCGTCACAGAGCTTTATGCGCGCGCCGCGCGGGGCGGGCGCATCGAACCCGGCGAGATGGAGGAGCTTGCGCGCGTATTCTCGCGCTCGGGCTTCACGCAGGGGTATTTCGACGCGCGCCGAGGCCGCGAGATGTTCGGGCGGCGCACGGAGGAGGACAAAGCCGCCTCCGCCGCCGCGGAGAAAAAACTCCGGGCGCGCTTTGAAAACGCGGAGCCGCCGCGCGTGCCGGTTTCGTTTGCGCTCACGCTCGCGCCGGGCGAAACGCGCCTTTCGGCGCGCGATTCCGACGGAAACCGGGCGGAGCTTTCGGGCCGTGCGCCGGAACAGGCCCTTCACCGGGCGCTGAGCGCGGATTCGGCGCGCGCGCAGCTTGCCAAAACGGGCGGAACGCCCTTCTTTTTGAAAGACGCGGAAATCTCCGTCGCTCCCGGGCTCACGCTTCCGGCCGCGGAGCTCAACCGTCTGCGGCGCGAAGCTCTGGAACGGCTCGCGGCGCTCCGTGCGCGGCCCTCTTCGCCCGATTTCCGGTTCCCGGAGCCGTTCGCCTTCCCGGTGCGAAAAACGCGGGACTTTTCCACAGATTCCGGCCGGGCTGTGGAAAAGTGGCGGCTCCGCTTTCTTTCCACGGCGCAGATCCCTTCGGAGCTGCCCGGAGGCGAGGGGCGCGCGGAGCTTCTGTTCCTGCCGCTGGATAATTTGGAGCGGGCGCTTTCGGGCGGCTTCGCGCAGCCCGCGTGGCTTGCGGGCGCGCGGTTGGGCGCGGAGCTTCCGCGCGTGTTTTACGGCGACGAGGAAGCGCTTCTTCTCCGCCTTTCCGCCCTGCGGGAGCGCGGCGTTGCGGATGCGCTGTGCGGCGGGCTTTCCGCCCTGCGGCTCGCGCGCCGCGCGGGCCTCGCGCCCCACGGCGATTTCGGGCTGAATGTGACGAACCCCTTCGCCGCGCAGGAGCTTCTGCGGCGCGGCGCCGCTTCGCTGCTGGCCTCTATCGAGGTTCCCGCCCCTTCCATCCGCGAAATCGTCTCCGCCGCCCCCTGCGGGCTTCTCGTTTACGGCTTCCTCCCCCTCCAGCTCCTTCGTGTCTGTTGCGGCGGCTGCGCCGCGGCGGGACGCGGAGAGGCTTTGGCGAAAGGGCCTTCCCCGCTCTCCGCGAACATGGGCTGTTTTATCACGGATGCGCACGGCGTGCGCTTTCCGCTGGTGTGCAGCGCAAAACGCTATTCGGAGCTGCTCAACAGCCGGCCCCTGTGGCTGGCGGATGCCAAAGGCCCGGTGGAAAAGGCCGCCCCGGATTTTCTGCAGTTCTATTTCAGCGTGGAAAGCGCCGCGCAGGCGCGGGAAGCGCTTCTGGGCTGGATTTCGGGCGCGCCCTGCCCCGGCCCTTTCACGCGCGGCCTTTACGCCCACGGCGCGGCGGCGGGCGGTGCCCGCGCCCAAAACGCGGATTCGATTTAACAAAACAAATTTCTGTACTTCCGCGCACAGGTGATTTGCGCGGAAGCGGATGATGGAAACAGCAGGGCCGCCCCGCGAACTGCTGCGGCGCGAGCCGCCCGCGAATTGCCGCGGCGCGAGCCGCAGGAAAGGATACAAGAATCGCATGGAACTGAAAGTGAAATACATCGCGCGCGAGGGCGTGCCCGAATATCCGCTGGAGCGGGCGACGCCCGGTTCGGCGGGGCTGGATCTGCACGCGGCGGTAAACGAGCCGGTGCGCGTGGAGCCGGGAGCGCTCGTCAAAATCCCCTCGGGCGTGGCTGTGGGAATTCCGGCCGGGCACGCGGGCTTCGTGTTCGCGCGCAGCGGGCTGGGAATCAAGCACGGCATCGCGCTTTCGAACGGCGTGGGCGTCATCGACGGCGACTACACCGGCGAAATCTGCGTGGGGCTGTGCAACGTATCAAACGAGGCGTACACCGTGGAGCCGGGCGAGCGCATCGCGCAGCTCGTGGTGATGCCGGTGGCGTACCCCGCGTCCGTGCGCGCCGAAGAGCTGGAGACGACCGCGCGCGCGGCGGGCGGCTTCGGCTCCACAGGAAAATTCTGAGCCCGGCTTATAAACGCCGCTTTCCGCATTAAGGCGAAGGGCGGCCGGCGCGAAGCCTCCGAAGAGCTTTTGCGCGGAAAGGCTCGGGGCCGCGGCCCGTTTTTGCGGGAGATAACCCCCGTTTTTCGGTAACAACAAAACTGCGATGAAATATTTCGATTAGGAGTGTTTGGATTGAAGCTCATTCTCGCATCCTCCTCCCCAAGGAGGAAGGAAATTCTCGAAGAGGCCGGTTACGCGTTCGAAGTGATGGAGCCGATGGTGGACGAAACCCTGCGCATGAAGCTGCCTCCCATCGACCTTGTGATGAAGCTCGCGCTGCTCAAGGCGAGCGCCGTGTTCGCGCGCCTGCAGAGCGCGGGCGCAGAAAAAGAGACGGTGGTGGTGGGAGCCGACACCATCGTGTGCATCGACGGCAAGAATGTCGGCAAGCCGAAGGATGCGGAGGAGGCCAGGGCCATGCTCCGCCAGCTTTCCGGGCGCCTGCACCGCGTTTACACGGGCGTGGCGCTGCTCTCCACCGAGCGGCAGGAGACCTTCTTCGAACAGTCCAAGGTAAAATTCGTGCCTCTTTCGGAGGAAACCATCACGCGCTATGTCGCCACGGGCGAGCCGTTCGGCAAGGCCGGCGGCTACGCCGCGCAGGGGCGCGCGCGCGTGTTCATCGAATCCATCAGCGGCGATTTCTACAGCGTCGTGGGCCTGCCCGTCGCGGAGCTTTCCCGCCGCCTCTCGCGCGATTACGGCATCCCCCTCTTTCCCGCGACGGCTGCGGCTGCGCCGCGGCAAGCCGAATAGGGCCATGTGCGAACTTCCTGCTGATCCCCCGCGCACGGCGGCTGTAATGCAAAAAGGCCGCGCTTCCGCCGTGCCGACCTAAGCACCCATGTTTTATCTATTACCCAAGCGATAAAAAGGCCGTTTCTCCCGCCCTTTCAGAGGCAGATGGGCAGAGGCGGCGTTTGCGGCCGCTCGGGTGCCCAGCCGGGCAGGGCGCGGGGATTTGCCCCGCCCCGCAGGGCGTGGCAAACGGCGGGACGCACATCCGGCGGGTTGTTCCCCTCGGCATCCGCCGGATTGTGCGTCCCGCCGCCGCGCGAGCCGGAGGGGTGCGCCATAAGCCGTTAACCGCCGCCGACTACTCCCAATTAGCCGGGGTCGAGGGGCGAAGCCCCCGCGGCCTCTTTCGGCCATTTCTGGCCGAGCAGAAATGGCCTGTCTGCCCCCGGCATGAGGGGCAAAGAGGGTATTGCACTTAGGCTGCGCGGCGGCGCAAATCCTGCCCGGCATGAGGGGCAAAGAGGGTATTGCACTTAGGCTGCGCGGCGGCACCCTCCCGCCGCAGTATGAGCGGCGCCGGAGGCGATTCGGACGGGCCATATGCGGACTTTCCGCTGATTCCCCGCAAACGGTATCCCGCCGCCGGCTTTTTCCAAAAGCCGTTTGCGTCAAGCCGACGTGCGCGGGGGATCAGGCTGCGGTCCGCATACAGCCCCACTCGAATTGCCCGCCGCGCAGCGGCCGCCGGGTGCCCAAAATTTTTATGAGAAAACCGCTTGCAATGAGGGGAGCGGCAGGATACAATTATGTTTGTTTGGCCCGATCCATACGGAAGCCGGGCGCCCGGGCGGGCGCCGGAGGCGGAGGGAAAGGGCTGCGCCGGGGGGAAGGGCCTCCGGCGATGCTTGTGCCCCGGGCGCAGAGCCCGGCCGTATGGGAGATGGATAACCGGGAAATGGAAAAGATCAAGCTCTATGGGTTCAACAACCTCACAAAATCGCTCAGCTTCAATATGTACGACGTCTGTTACACCCGCAGCGTTTCCGACCGGGACGCCTACATTTCCTATATCGACGAGCAGTATAATGCGGAGCGCCTCACGAGCATCCTGAAGCACGTCACGCAGATCATCGGGGCCACCGTGCTGAATATCTCGCAGCAGGATTACGACCCGCAGGGCGCGAGCGTGTCCATCATGGTGTGCGAGGACCCGGCGCTCGGGCACCAGAACGCCGCGCTGCGCGGCGAGGAGCCGGGCCCGCTGCCCGAAACGGTGGCCGCGCACCTCGATAAAAGCCATATCAACGTGCACACCTACCCCGAATATCATCCGGACGGCGGCGTCTGCACCTTCCGCGTGGATATCGACGTCTCCACCTGCGGGCAGATTTCGCCGCTGAAGGCGCTGAATTACCTGATTCAGAGCTTCGAGGCCGACATCATGGCCATCGATTACCGCGTGCGCGGCTTTACGCGCGATATCACGGGCCGCAAGCTGTTCATCGACCACGCCATCACCTCCATCCAGAACTACATTCCGCGCAGCATCCGCAACCGGTACCAGCTCATCGACGTCAACGTCTATCAGGAGAATATCTTTCACACCAAATGTCTCCTCAAGGATTTCGACCTCGACAACTACCTCTTCGGCTTCACCAAATCGGATATCCACGCGGGCGAGGCGCGGCAGATCACCAAGAAGCTCCGCAAGGAGATGGAAGAGATCTTCTACGGCCGCAATATGGAAATGGACTGAGCATTTTCCGCATAAAAAATACAGAGGGTAAAGAAGAAGGCATTGAAAAGAAGGAACCAGGAAAAGACGCCCCTGTACGACGCGCTGGACCGCTACTCGCACGAGGACATCACACATTTCGACGTGCCGGGGCACAAAAAACGCAACAGCCCGGAGCTTGCCGCGGCGTTCGGGGAGCGCGTGCTGAAGCTCGACGCCAACTCCACGCCGGAGCTCGACAATCTGAGCCACCCGTCGGGCGTTATCGCGCAGGCGGAGCGCCTGCTCGCGGACGCCTACGGCGCGGATTACGCCTTTCTGCTCGTGAACGGCTCCACATCCGGCGTGCAGTACATGGTTATGGCGGCGTGCGAGCCGGGCGATAAAATCATTCTGCCGCGCAACGTGCACAAAAGCGCCATCAACGCCCTCATCATGGCGGGAGCGGAGCCGGTGTTCATCCAGCCGGAGATCGACGCGCATTACGGCATCAACAACGGCGTCACCTGCGCCGCGGTGCGCGACGCCATGGAGCGCCACCCGGACGCGAAGGCCGTGCTGCTCGTGAACCCCACCTATTTCGGCGCGGTGGGCGACCTCATGGCCATTGTGCGGCTCGTGCACCTGCACAAGATGGCCGCGCTGGTGGATGAATCCCACGGCGCGCACTTCCCCTTCCACCCGGAGTTCCCCGAAAGCGCCATGGAGGCCGGAGCGGATATGGCCACCGTGAGCGTGCACAAAACGGGCGGTTCCTTCACGCAGTCCTCCGCGCTGCTTTTAAACGAGCGGCTCTATACGCGGCAGGAGGTGCGCGCCGTCATCAACCTGTTCCAGACGACCTCTGCCTCCTATCTGCTCATGGCGAGCCTCGATATCGCGCGCAGCAAGCTGGCCACGCGCGGAACGGAGATCTTTTCAAAGCTGCTGCCTCTCGTGCGGCATGCGAAGGAGCGCATCGCGGCGCTGCCGGGGCTCGAGGTGCTGCGGCGCGAGGAGTGCTGCGACGGCGCCGGCGTGTACGATTACGACGACACCAAGATCGTGGTGCGCGTGGCGGGCCTGGGGCTCACGGGCTTCGAGGCCTACCGCCTGCTCAAGAGCGATTACGGCGTGCAGGCGGAGCTGGCCGAAACCTACGTGGTGCTGTTCATCGCCTCGCTGGGGGACGACGAGAGCACGCTCGAAAAACTCGTTGCGGCGCTTGCCGATCTTTCGCGCCGCTTTTCCGGGCGGCCGGAGTTTTCGGTGGAGACGCGCTCCACGCTCGTGAAGCCCAAGGCCGTGGTTTCTCCGCGCGAGGCCTATTTTGCCGAAAAGATCACGGTTCCGCTCGACGAGGCGGTGGGGAAAGTCTGCGGCGAATCCATCATGATTTATCCGCCGGGTATCCCGCTGGCCATTCCGGGCGAGCTTCTTTCGCGCGAGATTCTCGACCACTATAAATTTTACCGCTCGCAGAACTGCGTGGTTCTGAGCGACGAGGAAAATGCCGACACCATCACGGTGCTCGGCCGTCAGGTTCATGGGGGGAATACGATGCCGGACCTTTGGTATTCGGAATATCAGACCGACGACGTGAAGCTGTCCATCCGCGTGGCGCGGCAGGTTTACAGCGAAAAGACGCCCTACCAGCAGCTCGACTTTTTCGATTCGGATACGTTCGGGCGCTTCTTCACCATCGACGGGCTGATGATGGTCACGGAGCGCGACGAGTTCGCCTATCACGACATGATCACGCACGTACCCATGGCCGTGAACCCGGACGCGAAGCGCGTGCTCATCGTGGGCGGCGGCGACGGCGGCACGGCCCGCGAGATGTGCCGCTACAAAACCGTTACGGGCATCGACCTCGTGGATATCGACGAGCGCGTCATCCGCGCCTGCCAGAAATACCTGCCCTACACGGCCAAGGAGCTCGACCACGACCCGCGCATCCACATGTATTTCGAGGACGGCTTCGATTTCGTGCGCGACGTGCCCGACGCCGCCTACGACCTGATCCTTGTGGATTCCACCGACCCGGTCGGCCCCGGCGAGGGGCTGTTCACGCGCGAATTCTACGAGAACTGCGCGCGCATTCTCACGGAGAACGGCATCCTCATCAACCAGCACGAAAGCCCGTTCTACGATACCAACGAGCACGAGATGCTGCGCGCCCACGCGAAGCTCAAAAACGTGTTCCCCATCGCGCGCGTCTACCAGTTCCACATGCCCTCCTACCCTTCCGGGCACTGGCTGTTCGGCTTCGCCTCCAAAAAGCTCGACCCCATTCTCGATTTCCAGCGCGAACGCTGGGAGGCCCTCGGCCTTCACACGCGCTATTACAACACCGATCTCCACACCGCCGCCTTCGCGCTCCCCACTTACGTGCGCGAAAAGCTCGCCCGCGCCGAATAGGCCGCGGCGGCTCGCGCCGCGGCAGACCGCGGGTAAGTTCTGGCGGAGCAATTTTTCCCGTTTCCGCGAAACTTTTTTGACACAAAGGTGAAATCGACATAGCTGCAACGTTTATTTCGCCGGGCTCTTCATTTGCCCCGGCGCCGAACGAAAGGATATGCCGAAATGAAAAGAAAAAAATGGGAAACGGGCGGCGCGCGCGCCGGGCACCTGGGGCAGGCGTTTGCGGTGCTGCTCACGGTGCTGGCAATGTGCGTGTGCGGCGTCATTATCGGCCGCAGTATGGAGGTTATGGCGGACGGAGGCCGCGGGCCGGCTGCCGTTGCGCTTACGTTCGTAGTGCTGTATCTGGGTGCCGTGCTGGCGGCGTTTTTGCAGATTGCCGTGCACGAGCTGGGGCATCTGGTGTGCGGGCTGCTCACGGGCTACGGGTTCGTGTCGTTTCGCCTGGCCGGCTGGATGATCGTAAAGCGGGAGGACGGGCTGAAGCTCAAACGCTTTTCGCTGCCGGGAACGGGCGGGCAGTGCCTGCTGTCCCCTCCCGAGCCCGAAAATGGGCGCTTCCCGTACGCGCTCTACGATCTGGGCGGCGTGCTGTTCAATCGGCTTGCCGCCGCGGTGTCGTTCGCTCTGGCGCTTATTCCGTACGGCTTTTTCCCGGTTACGGCTTTTTGGCTGATCTCCGGAATCATCGGCGCCATGTTCGCGCTCACCAACGGCATCCCATTGCGCCTGAACTTGATGGACAACGACGGCCGCAACGCGCTGGATTTGAAACGCGGCGCCGAGGCCCGGCGGTGCCTTCGCGCGCAGCTTCAAATCAACGCGGCCATGGCGTGGGGCGTGCGCCTGAAAAACATGCCGGACGAATGGTTCGCACCGCCGGCCGGAGAAGCGCGTCGGAGCTCCATTTGCGCCGCGGTGAGCGTATTCGCGTGCCTGCGGGAGATGGACCGGCTGCGTTTTTCCTCCGCCGCGCAGATGGCGGAGGAACTTCTCGGCTCGGATGCCGGGCTTGCGGGCGTGCACCGGTATATTCTGGCCTCGCAGGTGATTTTCTGCGAGCTTGTGGGCGAAAACCGCCCGGATGTTCTGGAAACCTACCGCACAAAGGGCTATCTGCGGTTCGAAAAGGCCATGCGCGGCGACCCTTCTATTCTCTGCGTGCGGTATGCCTGGGAGCTGCTCGCCAACCGGAACGAGCCGGCCGCCGAAGCGGTGCTCGCGCAGTTTGAGCGCGCGGCGAAAACCTATCCGCACGAGAGCGAAATCGAATCGGACCGTGAGCTTCTCGCCTGCGCGGCGGCGGCTGGCGCCGCGGCAAACCGCGGGTAAATTTGAGCGGAGCGATTTTTCCCGCCTGCGCGAAACGGATTTTTGGTGCAGAGTAGGCGTTTTGGAAGGATGTATAGAGACATGGCTGAATTTGACTTGAGTATAAATCCGGCTCAGATCAAGGAAACCACAACCTGCTTTATCAATATTTTAGGGCAGTTCGAGGCAAAGCGCTTCCCGGTGCTTATCATCGGAAAGCAGAGCTACATGGTTTCTTGCTCAACAGAGACGTGTGTGGATTTGAAAACCGGTTTCTGCCATAATTTTCAAATTGGAAAATTTGATTCTATAGCGAAATCGTGCCATTTTATTATCGAATGTAATCACGATTACGGAAGCGTCACCACGTCTTGTGGCGGGTACTTCACACACTCGACGGAAACATGGAAAACCAAACGCAAAGGGCAGGTTCTGATTGAAAACGACGTTTGGATCGGGCATGGAGCGACCATTTTATCCGGGGTTACGATTCATGACGGCGCGGTGGTCGCGGCCTGTTCCGTGGTGACAAAGGATGTTCCTCCCTATGCTATCGTAGGAGGAAACCCTGCCAAAATCATCAAATACCGGTTTCCGGAGGAACAGATCGAGAGACTGGAGACCATTCGCTGGTGGGATTGGCCGGATGAGAAAATCACAGGGAATCTTGCGCATTTTAAGGAGCCGGTAGAACAGTTTACCGAACTCTTTTACGAAGAAGCGGCGCATTCCAAAAGCTCGGTTCCGGAGTTGAAGATACCACAAAAACCCAACACCTATTTGCTGATACCGGATTTTACTGATCCATATCCAGTTTGGGAAAAAGTCGTGACGGAATTCTGTGAAACCAACCAGTCCGGGAAAGGTCGGAGGCTGCTGATTTTTATTCCGGAGAGTGAAAATATTCAAGAGTATTTGGTTCAGCTGCAGGATATGGTGGCTTTATATCCGCAAGAGGCGGATATTTACGTATATATCGATAATCTGGAGGACATCCGTTCTGTCTTTAAACAGGCGGACTATTTCATTACGACACGAAACATCAACACGGTTTTTTGGGCCGGATGTGCGGAGCAGTACGATGTCCGTGTGATATCCGGAGTCGATTTTCCCGTGTTTGATAACAGACCCTTCCCAACAGGCACCCAACGGTAACGCAGCGCGCGGAGAGGCTTCGACGGAGCGCGGTTTCCTCTTGCGCTTTGGCTAATACTGGTATAGCATAAAGCGGGAGGGGTTTATGATGCTTACAAACCTTCGCCGGGCCGCCGCATGCGCGTTGGCTCTGGCGCTGTTTTTGCTACCCGCCTGCGCCCGGGAGGATATTCCGTCCCTTACGGAAACGGAGAAAACCGAAATCGCGGGCACGGTGAAAAGCTATTACTCCGGGTTGGAAAGCGGGCAGTACGTCCGCGCGCTGGATTTATGTGACCTCAGCGCCGCAAACAACGATTCCGGCATGACGGTGGAAACGCGGGAGGCCTGCCTGCGGAAGCTCCGGCAAAATATCGTTTCGGAATTCCGGTTCGGTTCGATCGTGCCCTCGAACGGGAGCGCGGATGTCTACTGGGACCGGACCGACAAAACCTGGAATGTGCTTGTGAGCCTGCGGATGGCCTGCAAGGGAACCACGGAGCGGCTGGTAAACGAGACCGCGCAGCTGCGCAGAACCGACAACCGCTGGGAGATCGTGCGCCTGCAGAGCGCTGACCGTTACGCGGGCTACCGGGTCGGAAAAATCCGGTTCGACACGGATGCGTTCGCGCAGGAATCTTCGGATTGAAGAGTTCTGGCGCCGCGGCAAACCGCGGGTAAATTTGAGCGGAGCGATTTTTCCCGCCTGCGCGAAACGGATTTTTTGGTTCAGAGGTGAAATCGTCATGGCGGAAAAGCTTGCCGCAACGGGTCCGGCGCGGCCGGGCGCCGTCCGGATAGCGGAGCTTTTCGACGCGCGCGAAAAAAGCGCCGTGTGCGAAAGCATCCTGCGCGCGCTGCCGGAATGGTTCGGCATCGAGGAATCCATCGTGGAATACGCGCGCGATTCGGCGCATATGCCCTTTTACGCCGCGTTTGAAAGCGCCGCATTCGCAAATGCCGCGTCCGCGGATGCCGCGCCGTCGGGCTTTGTCGCGCTCAAGGAGCACAACGCCTGCACCGCCGAGCTTTACGTGCTGGGCGTGCGGCCGCAGTTCCACCGCCGCGGGCTCGGCTCCCTGCTTGTGGACGCCTGCGTGCGGCGCTGCCTGCAAAGCGGGCGCGAATTCCTCACGGTGAAAACGCTCGACGCTTCGCGCGAGAACGTGGCCTACGCCAAAACCCGCCGGTTTTACGCCGCGCTGGGTTTCCGCCCGCTCGAAGTGTTCCCCACGCTGTGGGGAGAAGAAAACCCCTGCCTGTTTCTCGCGAGGTACCTGAAAAAGTAAGCGCGCGGATGTTTGCCGCCGTCAGGTGCGCGCGCTTTTGGAAAGCGGTTTCGCGCTCGGCTGCACCGTATCGGCGCTGTACCGGAAAGCAAAAAACGGATTCGAAGCGCCGGAATCGCTCTGAAATCGCGCCGGAATCGCGGAAATATCGGCAAATACGCAGGAACTTCTTTACTATTTCGTCCGCGGGCATTATAGTTAAGACAGGATGACGAAATGCAAAAGCGGCGCCCCGGAGGCGGCGAGCGGATGGAGGATTTTATGAGCAGCACGGTCGGAATTGACGAAATCATAGAAAAAGCCGAGGTTGAAACCTGGTTTCAGCCCGTAATCGATCTCAGCGCGGGTAAAATCGTCGGTTACGAGGCTCTTTCGCGCGGACCGCGCGACAGCGCGCTTTATATGCCGCAGGCCATGATCGCGGAGGCTAAAAGCCGGGGCAGGATCGGCGAGCTCGACGCGGTGATGCGTAAAAAGGCCGTGGTCACCGCCGTGGAAAGCGGGATGCACGATTTGCTGTTCATCAACGTGGACCCCATCGCCGTGTGCGCAGACGAAGGAGACTGGGGCGAAACGGTGGTTTCCCATTCCTCCGATTTCGGCCTTCCGCCCCGGCAGGTGGTGCTCGAGGTCACCGAAAACAGCGCGCTGTGCGGGCTGGATCGGTTTTACGAGATGCTCCTGCGCTACCGGAGCGCGGGGTATTCCATCGCGTTCGACGGTATCAGCACCCCGCCGCAGCAGATCAGCATCATCGCGGAGGTGGCGCCGCAGTTTGTGAAGGTGAGCGGCCGCTTTGTGCGGCAGAGCGGGCCGGAAACGGCCCAAAAGATCAACTCCATCCTCACCGTGGCCCGCGCGGTGGGCTCGAAGATCGTTGCGGTGGGCGTGGAAACCCCCGAGGAGCTGCGCGCGCTGCGCGAGGCGGGCGTGGAACTGGTGCAGGGCAACCTGTTCGGCCGGCCCAGCAGCAAGCCGGAAGAGCTTTCCGAAGAGGCGCTCCGCCTGCTGCAGGCAGCCCCGCGGCCCGATGAGCCGCAGGAACAGGAACCCCAGCCGGCGGAACCGCAGCCCGAGAAGCCGCAGACTGAAGAACCGCAGCCCGAGAAACCGCAGCCTGAAGAGCCGCAGCCTGAAGAACCGCAAACTCAGGAACCCCAGCCGGAATAAATGCGCGCCCCGGAATTTCAGACTCCGGGGCGCGTTTTTATGGGTTTGAAGATTCCCGTTTTCCATCGGCGAAAAGGTTAAGCGAAGAACCGGATCAACGAAGAACCGGATCAGAGGAAGATGTAGGCCAGCGCGAGCAGGAGCATCCGGTCCCCGTTATCCCGGAACAGCAGGTAGAGCAGAACCAGCAGGATGATCTGGTCGTTCTCGAGCGGGAGCGCCCGGCTTGGGCCGAGCAGGGAAAACAATCCTCCGGCCGGGCCCGAAGGCGGCGGGGAATCCGGTTCGCCGTGTGCCGGTTCGCTGTGCGGCGGCTCGCCGGAAGGCGCTCCGCCGTGGGGAACATTGCTGTGGCGCGCCGCGTTCGGGGGCGGCGCGCCCGGAAAATTGCCGTGCAGGGGCGGCTCTTCGCGGTTCGTCCCGTTGCGGGTTGGCTCGCCGTGGCTTGCTTCGCTGCGGTTCGTCCCGTTTCTGCTTGCTTCGCCGTGGCCAGCCTCGCTGCGGTTCGTCCCGCTGCGGTTTGGCTCGTCGCGGTTCGCTTCGCCGCGGTTGGTCCCGCTGCGGTTCGCTTCGCTGCGGGCCGTTTCGTTCGGGACTTCCCCACCCCGATTCGGCTCGCCGCTTTCAATGTGCATTCCGGCGTTCTCCAGCGTGTCGCGGGCGCGCTGCTGCATTTCGCGCACGCGCCGGATGGCCTCCTGCTGCATGGCGATGAAATCCTCTTCCGATTCCGGGTTTTCCCTGGGCATGGCGCTCCGCTCCTTTCCGCCCCTATCCCGGGGGGGGGGGGGGTTTTTTTTTTTTTTTTTTTTTT
>JAEWAU010000061.1 GCA_023391535.1 Bacillota bacterium
TTGCAAAACGCATCGTACTGCGTTTTGCAACACCCCCGCTTTATTTGGCGGAGGACGAAGAGGCCTTGTAGCCCGAGAGGTCGTAAAGCGTACCGGAGCTTTCCATTCTGCCGCTCGTTCCGCTTCCGGAGGAGGACGAGGAGCCGCTCCACTTACTGGAGTCCACGGCCTTGCCGTATTTCTCCACCCAGGCCGTCACCTCGCTGGAAGCGCCGCCCCGGCCGCCGCTGCCGCCCGCCAGAAAATACTTGAGCTGGCCGGATTTCACAAGCTCCTCAAGCTTGGCCACGGTGAGGGTGTTGTCGTTGCCGGAAAAGCCGCCGACGGCGATCACCGGTTTGCTGGTGGAGAGGATGATCGGTTCCGCTTCGGAGGCGTCCGGAACGGCAGCCAGCCACTTCTCGCCGGTGTTGTTCCTGAGCAGGAACTGGATGAGCGCGGTATCGGAGCCTTCGCCCCCGAAAGAACCGCCCGAACCCGGTTTGCCGGACATATTGCCGCCTCTTTCAAAGGAACGGGCGTCGAAGCCGCCTTCGAAATCGCCGCCGGATTCGGAATTGCCGGACGTGCCGCCGGATCTGCCGCCCGTAAAATCGCTCTGCCCAAATCGGCCGTACATGCCGCCGAAGCCGCCTTCAAAATTGCCGCCGCGCATGCCCTGCCCGAAACCGCGGCTGCCGCCGAAGAAGGTTTCGGTGGCCGCAGGCCCGGCGGCGGGGATCTGCGCGTTGAAGCTGTTCGTGAACACCGAATAGCCGAGCCACACGGCCGGGGCAATCAGCAGCCCCGCCAGCGCCACGCCCGCCAGAGCCGCGCCGGATTTATCCGTGCCTTTGCGGAGCGGCTTCATCACCGCGAGCGCGAGGGCGGGAACGCCGGTGAGCACGGCGATGAGCGGAGAAAGAACATGGGCATACGCGGGGTAGGAGCGCAGCATCGCGATCTGCACCGCGAGGGTGGCCAGAAATGCCAGCGGAAGCAGGAAACCGAAGAATTTTTCCTCTTTATACAGCTTCCACATTTCCACGAGTCCGATTCCGACCAGCGCCGCCAGGAAGGGGCACAGGGCCGAGAGATAATACGGATGGAAGAAGTTCGCCACGCTGAAGTAGCCGATCATGGTGATTACGGAAACGCCCCACAGCAGGAGGTTGCGCAGCAGCTTTTTGCGCTGCTCTTTTTCCCGCGCGCGGATGCACCGCAGCAGCAGCGCGAGCATCGCGAACAGGCCGAAGGGGAGAAGCCAGCTGTCCTGCCCGCCGAGGGTGGTGTTGAACATGCGCAGCGGGCTTGCGCTGCCGCCGCCGCTGAAGGAATTTCCCATGCCGCCCCCGCCGTTCATCAGGCCGCCGAAGCCGCCGATATTGAAGGGGTTGCCGGTGGAATCCGAAGAGTTTTCCGAAGAACTGCCTGCGGATTTGCTGGCTGTGCCGCCCGAAGTTGTGCCGTTTTGCATGCCGCCGGGCATCAGCGCGGGCGTGCCGCCCTCGGCTGCTTTGGCGCCGGCGTCGGAAGAATCGCCCGTGAAGGAAAATCTGGCGCCACTGCCGCCGCGGTTCTGGCCCGTGATGCGCTGGATGCCGTTGTAGCCGATGGCAAGCTCCAGCTCGGAGTTGGTGGTGGAGTTATCCACGTAAGGCCGCTCGCTTGCGGGGGTGAGATCCACCGCCAGCGACCACGAGAGCGAAACGGCGGCGAGCACCACGGCGGCCACCGCCAGGTGCAGGGCGCGCGTGCGCCATTTGAGGCTGGTGCCGAACAGGTAGACGCAGAACAGCGCCGGGAGAATCAAAAACGCCTCGAGCGTTTTGGCGTTGTACGCCACGCCCAGCAGCACCGCCGAAAGAATCAGGTAGCGCAGCCTGCCCTTATCGGCCGCCACGGCCATGGCCCAGGCGGCCAGCGTCATGAAAAGGATGAGCACGGAATCGGTGTTGTTGGTTTTGGAAACGACGATGAAGATAGGGGAAAGGGCCAGCGCCAGCCCCGAAACAAGGCTCGCCGCGCCGCCGAAATGCCGTTTCACCACGCGGTAGATGATCCACACCGAGGCGACGGCCGCGAGGCTTTCGGGCAGCAGGAAGCTCCAGGTGTGGAAGCCGAACACCTTGGCGAAGATCGCCTGCACCCAGAGGGAAACCGGGGGCTTATCCACGGTGACCCACCCGCCGGGGTCGAGCGCGACGAAGAAGAAGTTTTTGAAGCTCAGCGTCATGCTCTTGACGCACGCGGCGTAGAATTCGTTGCTGTACCCCTGGCTCTGGATGTTAAACAGCGAGAGAAATCCGGCCAGCAGCAGGAGGGCGCCGAGGGCGATTTTTTCGCCGTGCCGCTTGAGAACGTTCATACAGGACACACCCTTTTCAAAAGACATTTACCGTTCGGAAGAAAAACGAAGCCGGAACGCGCGGCCGCGCGGCAGGAGGGCCGATGCGGGGGGTTCGGGGAGGTTGGGAGGCCCCCAAAAAAATCAGGAGGAACTGTTTTCGGTGGGCTTGCGCTCGCGGTAGATGCCCAGTTTGCGGGCAAGGTAGTTAAAAAAGAACACAAGGCCGGTGGTGACGACCTTGGCAAGCATGGAATCCATATGGAATAGGCCGGTGAACAGGTTGAGGAACAGCACGTTGAGGCCGCAGCTGATGGCCGCCACGATGTAAATGAGAGAGCTTTCGCGCAGAAACGCACGGCCGCCCGCGTTTTTCCCCATGGTGGAATGGAAGACGTATTTGCGGCCCAGCACCAGGTTGACGAACGTGGAGAGGATATAAGCCGTGATAAAGCCGGGATTCTGATTCCACCCCAGCGGATAGACGAACACCCAGAACAGGGCCCATTCCACGGCCGTGGAGGCGCCGCCCACCAGCACGTAGCGCAGAAACGGACGGAGGCTTTTTATCTTCCATACATTCAAACGGGGCATGGGGCGGCCTCCTTTTGCCCGGGCCGCGGCGGAAATTGCGTGCCCGGATGATACGAACCCGGTTGGAACGGATATAGAATATCCTTTTGTTGTGAATTCCATATGAATACCGGATAAACAATTTGTTCATGTTACCCGGTTATCCGGTGCGTTTTTCGCAGGGGCGCAGAAAGGCGCCGCAAAGCGGTCGGTCCGCTTTGCGGCGCCTTTACAGCCGGTTCCCGCACGGGTTTTGCTCTGGATGCCGATGCGCAGTTCAACCGGAATTTTTTCTACCGCTCGATTTCCGGCGCGGAGGGCCAGGCCGGCTCCGCGTGAAGCGGAGGCAGAGGCTCGGGGTGCAGATGCTCCTTGAGGGCCTCCTCGTCGAGCAGCAGAATGACGCGCTCCACGCCCGCCTCGAAGCTCACCACGCCCTTGAGAATGGAGCCGCCGCCTCCCGCGATGGGCACGCT
The DNA here is from genome assembly GCA_023391535.1 of Bacillota bacterium. GTDB lineage: Bacteria > Bacillota > Clostridia > Oscillospirales > Ethanoligenentaceae > JAEWAU01. The sequence continues at coordinate 3,376 of JAEWAU010000061.1, forward strand.
GCGGATAAACCGCCGGTCCACCTCGAACACGCCGCAGAGGTCGTCCACCGTCAGCGCGAAGTAGGCCTCGTCCGTGGCGCGCACAATGAGCAGATGCTTCGGTTCCGCCTCGGGCAGCCGGAACATGCGGCGCATGTCCACCACCACGGTGTATTTGTTGCGGTAGGCGATGACGCCCTTCACCGTCTCGTAACTTGCGGGCAGCGCGGCGGCGGCCTGCGGGGCCGCCGTTTCCACCACGGCGCGCGTATCCACCGCCATCAGGCGGCCGCCCACCGCGAACACGGCGAGCCCCGTCGTTTCGGCGCCTTTGCGGTGGGGGATGTCGCGCTGCGCAAGCATCGGCGCCCCGGCGGATTCCGCCCGCCGCCGCGCGCGCGGCGCGAGCGGTTCGAACACGAAAGCAAGCGTCCCCCCGGCGTTTTCCGCCGGAAGGCGCGCGCAGCCCACGGCGCAGATGTTTTCCCCGCAGGGCATCGCCCCGGAATACGTTTCCCCGGCGGCGAGCCGCAGGGGAGCTTCGTCCTCAAGCGCGAGAGCATCGCCCGGGCGCAGCGAAGGCTCGGTGGAGGCGAGAATCTTCCCCGTCTGGTCGGCAAAAACGGCGAAAGCGCCGGGCCGCCCCTGCAATGCGCCGGAAAGGATGGAGCCCAAAAGGGCCTCGCCGCCCAGCACGAGGCCGACGCCGCCCGCCGTCCGGTTCCCGGCGGGGTCCGGCACCGGGGCCGCGAACAGCCAGGCGGGCCGGCCGGCCGAAAAGACATTCGGCTCGAACGCGGAAACCGCGCAGCTCAGCCCGGCGCGGCCCTTTCGTATCGCCTCCACGGCGGGGCTTTGCGCGGCGCTCCCGCTGAGCGCGGCCGCGGAACCGGAAGCGGCCGCGATAGCGCCGCTCGCATCGAACAGAAACACGCAGGTAAAAAGCGGGGAAAGCCCGCCCAAAAAGGCGAGGGCTTCGGAAAGGGTGCGCCGGTCCTTTTCAGAAACGGCGGGCTGCGCCAGCACGTGCCGGAACGTGGCGGTGAGCGCCCACCAGCGGCAGTCGCCCGAGCGTTCGCGGAAATTGCGGGCGAGCATGTCGGCGCAGAGCGCGGCGCGAAAACGCGCGTCGCTCAAACTTACCGCGGCCACCGTGGCGGAAAGGTCGCGCGCCGAATCGCCGAACGTTTTCGCAATCCGGCCGCCGATCCCGTCGATGGAACGCAGCACGGGCGAAAGGCTCTGCGCCTCCCTGCCTCCCTCCACGGCGAGCGCCTGCCCGTTGAACACGATGCGTTTGAGAAGCCGGCCGATATCGGCGATTTTTTCCATAATGCCGCCGAGCCTGTCCGAAAACGATTCCGTAAGCGGCAGCTCCCGCGCATTTTCCGCGCCCGCGGCTTCCCGGAAGGCGAGGGCCAGCGGCAGCATTACGCGCGCCGAAAGTCCCTGCTCCGCGCCGCCCACAACAAAGGCGGAGCGGCACAGATATTCGGCGCCGCGGTAAAACGCGATGCGCGTTTCGCCCTCCTCTTCGGGTTCCATGCGCGCGCCCGCGGGGGCCAGGTTTTCGTCGCTGCTTGCGAGCACGGCGCCATCCCCGCCGAGAACGAGCAGCGCGGAGCCGTCGTAGGAGGCGCAGAGGCGGGTAAAAAGCGGGCCGAATTCCGTTTCGCGGCGCACAAACAGGCAGAGCACGCCCGCGGGCTGCGCGGAATCCCTGCGGTTCAGGCGCCGCGCGAGCACGTGCGCCGCCGCCTGCCCGGGCCGCAGCGGCGTGGGGCCGTAGCGCTCGCAGAAGCCGCCCGCCGCCTGCAGCGCCTCCCGCGCAAGGGCGGGGTCGGCGCCGCTCTCCCCGGAAAGGCTTGCAAACACGCGTCCGTCCATTCCCAGCAGCGCGACCTCCTCGTACGCGGGGTACAGCTCCGCATAGGTGCGCAGCCGCGCGGCGACGCGCGCGCGGCCCTCCGGCGAGGGGGCTTCCTGCTCCGCGAACAGGCGCAATGCGTCGTCGGTAGCGAGAAAATCCGCGTTCGCCCGGCGCGCGCGCGCATCCTCCGCCAGCAGGGCCGCGG
>JAEWAU010000046.1 GCA_023391535.1 Bacillota bacterium
CGCATATGATGCGTTTTGCAGCACCCGGCCAAAACGGCGCCTGGGGCGCTACTCCGCCTTTTCGGGCGCCGGCTTATGCGGAATAATCCGGGCGGGAACGCCGACGGCCGTGCAGTCGGAGGGAACGTCGCGCACCACCACGGCGTTCGCGCCGATTTTGACGTTATCCCCGATCTTCACATTGCCGATGATCCTCGCCCCGGCACCGATGAGGCAGTTGTCCCCGATCACCGCGGCGCGGTTTTTTTCGTCCCCGGCCACCGTCACCTGCTGGTAGATGACGCAGTTGGCCCCGATGGCTGCGAAATGGGAAATGAGAATGCCGTTGAGCCCGTGCATCAGAATCGGAGGCGTTTTGAAAGAGGCGCCGCGCCCCAGATCGGTTCCCATCGACGCACAGTTGAACGCGTCGGATTTCTTGATGCGGTACAGGTACCAAAGCCGAACCCATTTCGGCTTCCGGGAGTTCGGGTCCACCACTTCGGCGCGCATCTTCCAGTATTTCGTTTCATCGTACTTCTTGATGCCGTTATAAAGCATTCCCATCGGCCACTTTTGCAGATCGATGTTCATGTCCGTCCTCCCTTTCCGCTGCGCCGGGAAGCCGCCCGGAATACGGATTTCCATAGCCCGTCCGTAATGCGGCGGCGCGGCGGAATCGCACGAATTATTCCATTCAATCTCTTTATTTGCTTTATTGTACCAGACCGGCACACGTTTGTAAATCAGGACCGCGCGGCCCGGAATCCGCGCTCTTCTCCGGCGCAATATGTCATGTTTACTTGACATATCGCACCGCGTCTGTTACACTGAATGTAAGGTAAACATGACATACGGATATATCGACGGAGGTGATCGCGTGCGAAATCTGGTGCGGAGTCTGCGGGAGGAACGCGGCCTGACGCAGAAGGAACTGGGCGAGCGGGCAGGCGTTTCCCGCCAGGCGATCAACGCGGTGGAAACCGGGAAATTCGACCCCTCCATCCACCTGGCGCACGACCTGGCGCGCCTGTTCGGCGTTTCCATCGAGGAACTGTTCCTGTTCGGGGACGAAACGGAAAGGGGAAACGGACTATGATGCGCTTTCTCCGGCATCCGGCAACCAACGCCTGCTGCCTGAGCCTGTTCACGGCGTTTTACGCGGCGGTGTTTTTCCTCGCCGGGCCCGTGCTGCGCAGCGCAGGCGCGGCCGCGCTCGCGGCGGAGCAGAGCGCGAAAAACCCGCTGTGGAAAAGCTGGTGCGGCCTGCTCGCCGAAGGGCGGCAGGATATCGTCGTCTGCGCCGCGGCATTGCTCACGGCGGCGGCCGTGGTTCTGCTCGTTTTCCGGCGCCATCCCTACGACGAATACCATACCGCGCTGCTGACGCAGTGCCTTGCCGCGGCGTGCGTGCTCACGCTGCTCGCAATCGCCGTCTTTTTCGTGCTGGTACTTGCAAACCCCGCACAGATCGTCGCACAGTTTGCGCTATTCATCACCATTCACTGGCTCACCGTGGTGCTGGCCGATCTCGCTTACGTCGTTCTTTGCCGCTGGAGGTGACGCTGCGCCGTGAAAATTCTGCTCATTCAGCCCCGGATGCGCAAGCGCCCCATGGACACCGACCTCAAAACCCGCATGGCTCCTCCGCTTTCGCTGCTGACGCTGATGCGGCTGACGCCCGCGGGCCACGAGGTGACCCTGCTCAACGAAAACGTGGAGGAGCTCGACTGCGCGGCCCCGGCGGACCTTGTAGGCGTCACCGTGACGCTCGACGTGCTGCCGCGCGCCCGCCTCATCGCGCAGCGGTTCCGCGCGCGGGGCGTACCGGTGGTGGCGGGCGGAACCCATGTCACCTGCAGCCCCGATTCCTGCCTCGGCGCTTTCGACGCTTTGTGCGTGGGCCCGGCGGAGCGCGTTTGGGCGCGCATCGTGGAGGACGCCGCGCGCGGGGCGCTGCAAAGCGTTTACCGCGATATGGACGGCTTCCGCGGGGAAGAAATCGCCTCCCCGCTCTACGAGGGCGTCGACGCCGGGCGCTATCTCTACACCAACGTGGTCACCGCCAGCCGGGGCTGCCCCAACCGGTGCGATTTCTGCTACAACAGCTGCCAAAACCGCGCGTACGCCGTGCGCCCCGTAGCGGACGTGCTGCGCGATATCCGCGCGTTGGGCACCCGGCACGTGCTGTTCATCGACGACAACTTCATCGGCTCGCCGCCCCACACCCGCGAGCTGCTCGACGCGCTCGAGGGTTTGCATCTCAAATGGAGCGCCGCCGTCACGGCCCGGATTCTGGACTGCCCCGAGCTGCTCGACCGCATGGCGGAAACGGGCTGCCAGAGCCTGTTTATCGGGCTGGAATCCATAAACGACGACGCGCTGCGCGGCGTGCATAAGGAAAACCGGCCCGGACGGTACGAGGCGCTCGTGGAGGCCGTCCACCGCCGTGGCATTATGGTAAACGCCAGCATGGTGTTCGGTTTGGACGGCGACGGCCCCGAGGTCTTTTCCCGCACGCTGGCCTGGCTCGAAAAAAACCGCGTGGAAACGCTCACCTCGCACATTCTCACGCCATACCCCGGCACGGAGCTGTACCGCCGCATGGAGGCCGCCGGGCGTATCACCGACCGCGATCTTTCCCATTACAACACGGCCCACGTGGTGTTCGCGCCGCAGAATATGACGCCCGCCGAGCTCTACGCGGGCTACCTTGGCATGTACAAACGGTTCTACTCGTTTCGCAGCATCCTGCGGCGGATGCCCCTTCGGAAGGAACAGCGCCGCGCGTACCTGCTGTTCAACCTGCTCTACCGCAAATTCGGCCGCTGCACCGCGCTGCTCGCGCGCGTGGTTCCCATGCGCGCCATCGGGCGCGCCGCCGCGCGGCTCTCCTACCGGGTGAACGACCGCCATTCCATGAAGGATTGAAAAAAGTGCGGTTCGGCGGCGCACCCGGAATGGAACCGGCTTCCGGAAATGCCGCGGCGGCTACTGCGCGGGCCATTCGCTCTGCGGCAGGTTCATATACACCTGGCTCACCTGATGGAAGCCGTCGCGCAGCACCGTTTGCGCCATGTTCTGCCTGTTCACCGCCACCGGCTCGATGCTGTAGTACGGAACGGAGTATTTGCCGTCGAAGATTTTCCCGGGAATTTTCGGTTTTTGGCCCTGCGCGTATTCCACGGCGAAATCGGCGGCGGTCGACGCCAGTTTGCCGATGGGCTTATAAACCGTCATGAGCTGCTGCCCCTCCATCACGCGCTGGCACGCGGCCAAATCCGCGTCCATCCCCGTAACCGGCACCGAGGGGATCAGCCCGAACTTGGAAAGGGTGGTGATGACGCCGCCCGCAAGGCCGTCGTTCTCCGCGATCACGGCGTCGATCTTCTGCCCGTTCACCAGGATGTTCTCCACCTCGTCCGCCGCCACGTCGGCCATCCAGTCGTCGGTGTTGAAATCCTTCAGAATCTTCACCCGCCCGCTCTGCACCGGGGCCTTGAGCTCCTCCTCCAGCCCCTGGCGGATCATGGTCACGTTGTAATCGCTCACGGGGCCTTCCGCGATCACATAGTTGCCCTTCGGCACGGCGGTGAGGATGGCCTGCGCCTGCAGGCGCCCCACCTGAACGTTATCAAACGAGATATACAGGTCGCACCCGGCGTTTCGCACCAGCCGGTCGTAGGAAATGACCTTCACGCCCGCCTGCCTGGCAACGCTCACGCAGCGCGCGGCGGCCGTGGCGTCATGCGGGATGAGCACGAGCACGTCGATCCCCTGCGCCACAAGGTGCCGAACCTGCGCAAGCTGCTCGTCGCCGTTGTCGTCCGCAACCTCCACCGTCACCTGAGCGCCCTTTTTCTCCGCTTCGGCCAGAAAATCCGTGCGGTCGATATACCAGCGTTCCTCCTTGAGGGTATCCATCGCAAACCCGATGCGCGGCACGCGGCTTTTGGGGACATTCGGCTTGCCCGTGCAGCCGGAGCACGCGGCGCACAGAACCAGCGCGGCGAGGAGCGCGCGCAGGGAAAACTGCCGGGCACGCGCCCGGCGGGAAGCTTTTCCGGTTTCGGGAGAAAAGCGCTGGGATGGTTGCCGTTCCATGCCGATCCCTCCCGTTTCTTTTCATACGAATACCCGATTCAAAACAGAAACGTCCGCCATTCCCGTTTTCTGCTTTTTTCCGATGGAAAATCCGTGCGAACGCGCACAGAGAAAAATCCGCGGCGAAAGCTTTTCTCCATGGGTTTTGGCGCGAATTTTACCACACGGTGACCGGAGAATCGTATCACTCTGCAAATTCCTGTGGAAGTATCCGCGAGATTCCGAATCTGCGTTTAGCTGGCGGAGCGAAATCCGTTTTGTCAGTTCCGGCCCGCGTTTTGCGCGGCGCGGTATTCCGTGGGCGTCATCCCCACCGTTTTTTTGAAGATGCGGCTGAAATAGTTGGGGTCGGAATACCCGACCTGATAGCAGATTTCCTTGCCCTGAAATCCCGAATCCGAAAGAAGCCGCTTGGATTTTTCCATGCGCAGCTCCGTCAGATAATCGATAAAGTTGCAGCCCATCTCGTCCTTGAACAGCTTGCTGAAATACGTGGGGCTGACGCTGCATTCCCGGGAAACTTCCTCGAGCGTGAGCTCCCGTGTGAAATTCGCGGCGATGTATTCCACCGCCCTGCGCACGATATCGGAAAGCTTGGATGTGCGCGCCTCCCGCAGCTCCTCGCAGAGGGCGCGGATCTGGTTTTGCAGCCACGCGTTGAGCACCCCGTCGTCCGCCAGGGCGTAAAGGGCCTTCATCGCTTCTCCGGGCGAAACGGTGAGCGCTCCGTTTTCCCTGGCCACACGGTTGAGCATGGCCACCAGCTCGGTGAGGGCGGCGCGGCGGTCCTGAAAGCGCTTTCCGAATTCCTCCATGCTCCATTCCCAGATCAGCCCGTAGGTGTGCAGCGCGTCCTCGCAGCTGCCGGATGTAAGCTGGCGCAGCAGCAGCTTTTCGATATCCGTCGGGTAGGAAACGCCCGTTTGCGGGCGGATATCGCCGATGTGGACGATGCCCCCGCCCTGCGGCGCGCAGGCTACGGCCCGCAGCGAATCCTCATAGGACTGGCCGGCGAGCGAAAGCTCCGGGCACCAGCGCCCGATGCCGATCACAAAATCCGCGTCCGGAAGCACGCCCTGCAGCTTGCGGTGCACCGTGCCCGCCGTTTCCAGCGCCTCCGTGCGCCGGGCATACTCGCTTTCCGGAGGGCCGCAGGGGACAAAAGCGACCACGCGGTTGAGCATCACAGGGCCCACCACGCAGTCGCAGCAGGCCTTGAAGGCGTCGCGCAGCATGGAATAATGCTGCTGGCTCCGCACGCCGGAGCCGATCTTGTTGGCAAGCTCTCCCCGGCCGGACTTCTCGCCGAATTCCACCGTCATCACATAACCGCCCTCCGCGGGAAGGCTCAGCAGCGTGCGGTAGGAGGCCAGCTTCTGCCCGTGCTCGCCGGAGGAGAGGAGCGAATAGATGAAGCCGCTTTCCAGCATGGGCAGCACCATCGCCATCTTCTCCTGCATGGCAAGCTCCCGGGAAAGCCGCTGCCGTTCGCTTTCCTTGAGCTGCAGGGCCTCCTCCAGCGCCGCCACCATCCGCCCCCGGCTCACGGGCTTGCTCAGGTAGCGCAGAACGCCGAGCCCCAGCGCCTCTTTGACATAATCGAATTTTTCGTAAGCGGAAATAATGAGGAACAGCGCGCCCGCGTCGAACTGTTTGATCTCGCCGATGGCGGCCAGCCCGTCGATGCCCGGCATGAGAATGTCCATCAGGACGATATCGGGCTGGCAGGCGCGCGCCGCCTCGATCACCTCGCGCCCCGAACGCGCGGTGTAAAGCGTAATCCGTTCCGCGAAATCGCGGGCGACGATGAAGCGGATGGAATCGAGCGCGATCTGCTCGTCGTCCGCCGCCAACAGTTTAAACGGTTTCATGCTGGGTCTCTCCTTCCCCGCTGCCCGGGCGCAGAAGCACCGTTACGCGCGTGCCGCCTCCCGGCGCCTCGCCGATTCGCAGCACCGCGCCGGCCTCCTGTTCGTGGTAAAACAGCATCAGCCGCTCCACCACGTTGCGCAGCCCGATGCCCGAACCGCTCCGCACGCGGTTCTCCCCGTCCGCTTCTTCCTCCTGCGCCGCGTTCTCGCTGCCGAGCGGCGCCAAAGCGGCCGCGCGGGCGCCGCTCGGCATACCGGGGCCGTCGTCCTCCACCAAAACGCACAGCAGCCCTTCCTCCGCTTCCGCGCGCAGGCGGATTGTTCCGCCGCCTTCCCGCGGGTTCACGCCGTGCACGAAGGCGTTTTCCACAATCGGCTGCAGGATCATGCGCGGCATGGCGGCCTGCGGCAGGCCGCCGGGAATTTCTTTTTCAAAGCGCAGCTTGTCGCCGAACCGTTCGTGAAGCAGAAATACGTAATTTTCCACGTTTGCCAGCTCCTGCTCCAGCGTGGCGGGCCGGTCGATATCGCGCAGGTTGTAGCGCAGCGATTCCGAAAGGTTCATCAGAAAATCCTGGGTGCGGTCCGCTCCCTCGAACATGGCGAGCTGCATCCCCGCGTTGAGGGTGTTGAACATGAAGTGCGGGTTGATCTGCATCTGCAAAGCCCGCAGCTGCGTCTCCTTCAGCAGCGCCTCCGTGCGCAGGTTCTGCAGCTCCTTTTCGTGCAGGCGGCGCTCCAGCTCGGATTTTTCCCGCAACTCCACCATCTGCCGGCGCAGGCTTTCGGCCATGCGGTTGAAATTGCGGGCCAGCGCGCCCACTTCGTCGCGCGTCGCCACCGTCACAGGCGGGCCCGAAAGGTCCCCGCGCGCGATGGCGTCGGCCGCCGAGGAAACTTTCAGAATCGGCTCCGCGATGGAATAGGCGAACCACAGGATCAGCAGCAGGCCCAGCAGCATTCCGAACAGGATCGCCATCATATTGAAAAATTCGAGCGACCTCAGCTGGCTGCTAAGCACCAGATAGCTTTGGTTGTTCTCCTGGAACTCGAAGATCTTGAGCTTGTCGATATAGGTGTTGATGTAGCCGTAAAGGGTGCTCGCCTCGTTGAAATCGCCGGTGTAGGCCGTAATATCGCGCCCGCGCTTTTCGGCCACGGCACTGTCGCAGTCTTTGAGGTAGGTGCCGATCATGTTCCGGATATCCAAAAACAGCAGCTCCGCCTCGTCGTCCTCCAGCGGGGCGCTCAGGCTTTCCGAGTCGTCGCGCAGGCCGTCGCTGCCCGCAAGATAGCTGCGCAGGTCCTCCGAATGCGCTGTGGTGAGGTACCCTTTCAGGCTCGTTTCCACCGTGTCGAGCCGGTTGCTGAGCGCGGTGAGAGCGATGTCGTTTTGAAAGATGGAGGAAAGCTTTCCCGTGAGCAGCTGCGTGTTGCGGTAGGTGTAAAAGCTGATGAAGTTGACTAACAGCGTCACGGTCAAAAAATAGAGCATCAGCTTTTTGCGGATGACGTTTTTGGTGGCGAAGTCCAGCGCCCACCGCCGCGCGCGCGCCGCCGCGC
>JAEWAU010000019.1 GCA_023391535.1 Bacillota bacterium
TAAATTTTTCAACAACCCCGTTGAGCTGCGAGCGCCAAAAGGACGCGGTTTTGCGCGGCAAAACGGGGCGGAACGCCCCGCAGCAATTTCAATTCAGATCGTATCAGATCGTAATAGAAAAGAATTTTTCAAACGCCGCGCGATATGGAAGTTTGAAAAATTCTACCCTCTGCATCTGAAGCGGAAATGCCGCCAGCGTCGTTTTGGCCGGGTATTGAAAAACGCTTCGTACTGCGTTTTTCAATACCCCCTTTCCGTCCGGGAAGCGCGCGGGCCGGCGGCTGCGCCCCGGCCGCTCCCCCTCCATGGCACATACGAGGGGTTTTGTGGTAAAATACAAGCGCAGCCGTTTTGCATACCTCCCTTCCGGCGAACAAATTCATACAAACAGGTGATTTTTTTGAATCTTTTCACGGTGCACAAGCCGAAGCCCTCCGCGCTCACTTTTTTTAAGTACATCGGGCCGGGCCTTCTGGTAACGGTGGGGTTCATCGACCCCGGCAACTGGGCCTCCAACATTGCGGCGGGCTCGCAGTACGGCTACGTTTTGCTGTGGATGGTCACGCTCTCCACCATCATGCTCATCGTGCTGCAGCACAACGCCGCGCATCTCGGAATCGTCACGGGAAAATGCCTTTCCGAAGCGGCTACGGCCTACATACGTCCCTGGCTCAAAAACGTTATTCTGGTCACCGCGGTGGCGGCGGCGATTTCCACCGCGCTTGCGGAGATTCTCGGAGCGGCAACGGCACTCAATATGCTGTTCCGCGTGCCCATCCGGCTCGGCTCGGTGCTGGTACTGGCCGTGATCCTGGCGCTGGATTTTACGAATTCCTATAAAAAGATCGAAAAAATCATCATCGGGTTCGTGTCGCTCATCGGCATCTCGTTTTTAATCGAAATCTGCCTTGTGCACATCCGCTGGAACGAAGCGGCGGCCGGCTGGGTCGCGCCCGTCATCCCCAAAGGCTCCATGCCGGTCATCATGAGCGTGCTGGGCGCCGTGGTGATGCCCCACAACCTGTTTCTGCACTCCGAAGTCATCCAGAGCCGCCAGTGGAACCTGCAGGATGAAACCGTCATCCGGCGGCAGCTCAAATACGAGTTCGGCGACACGCTGTTTTCCATGATCATCGGGTGGGCGATCAACAGCGCCATGATTCTGATGGCGGCGGCCACCTTTTTCGCGCGGAAAACCGTGGTCACCGATCTTTCCCAGGCGGAAGCCATGCTCCGCCCGCTGCTGGGTAACGCGGCGGGCATCCTGTTCGCCGTGGCTCTCCTGTTCGCGGGCCTTTCCTCGAGCATCACGGCCGGAATGGCCGGGGGCAGCATCTTCGCCGGCATCTTCGGCGAACCCTACGACATCTCGGATATCCACACCAAAGCCGGCGTTCTCATCACGCTGGTGCCGGCCACGTTTCTCATCTTTCTGATCTCGTCGCCGTTCCTGGGCCTGATCTATTCCCAGATGCTGCTGAGCGTGCAGCTCCCCATCACCATCTTCACGCAGATCTACCTCACCTCCTCCAAAAAGGTGATGGGCAAATTTGCAAACTCCAAAACGGATAAAGCCTTCCTTTGGGTCATCGCCGCGGTGGTGACGGCGCTCAACGTTGCGCTGCTGGCCGCGTCGCTTTAAGCGGGCCGGATTCGTTCGCGCGCACAAAAATCGCCTGCGGCCGTGAACCGGCCCGCAGGCGATTTTTGTGCGCGTGAAACGGCGCGGATAAAAAAAGTATTACAGCTTGATGCCCAGCACGTTCTTTACAACGAAGCCCACGAGGAACGAAACGACCGCCACGCCCACGCTGATGCCGGCCATGGTCCAGAAGCCCCTGCCGAAGGGGCGGTCCTTTGCCACCGAGAGATAATAGTTGAACATGCCGATGATCAGCAGCGCGATGGCAATGGTGACGATGAGCGCGGATATGTACGCCCGAACCGGGAACAGCAGGTACGGCAGGATAAGCAGCGCCACCGTGATGAGGTAGGAAAGCCCGATGGTGACGGTGGATTTAACGGCATTCTTGCTTGCCTCTTCGCGCGCGGCGAGATACCCCGAGCCTGCCATGGAAAGCGTGGCCGAAATGCCGGTGATGAGGCCCGCCATGGCGATGATTCTGGTGTTCTGCATAGCGAGCGTGTAGCCGGCCAGCGAGCCGGTGAGCTCCACGAGCGCGTCGTTCATGCCCAGCACGATATCGCCCACATAGTGCAGACGCTCCTCGTCGAGCATGCCCAGCAGCAGGCCCTCGTGCCGCTCCTCGTCCGCCAGAATCTGCTTCATCTCGGGCATTTCCCCGAGCAGTTCGCGGTAGGCGGCAATGCCCCTCGCTTCCCCGCGCTCCAGAAATTTGATGAGAAACGTATACCCCAGCACGCGGCAGAGGAACAGGTAAATCCGCACCAGAAACAGGTTCGGCTTCAGCTCCACGCCCGCGTACTTCTGGAACAGCAGCGCATGTTTGCGCTCGTCCTTTGAAATGGTCTCCAGCGTTTCGCGCTCTTTTTCGTTTTTTACCGTCTGTGCGATCTTTTCGTACAGAACCCAGCTGTTCCATTCCTCCTGCTGACGCATCCGGTACAGTTCCTCGATTCCCGGATTCTTTTTTCCCATATTCGACCGCACTCCTGTTCTTTAAAATCGGTTTGAAAAATCCTCGCCGCGGCGGATGCGGTTCACCGATTCATGCGCGGGCCGCAGCGCCTCTGCCGTGAATTTAACCCGCGTTTTCGGGGAAGAATCGGAAAATCGTATGAATGCAGTTTTATTATAGTCCGCGCGCACGCCGCCGAAAAGCCCGACGGGCTTCGTTTTGTAACATTTTGTTGTTGAAATACGACTTCTTGCCATTATGGTTAAAAGATGTTATACTGGATTCCGGTATCATTTCAAAAATCGGGGAGGCTTTGATTTGGACAGAGGAACGAAGATCATCGTCGCGCTGGCGGCGGCGGGGCTGCTGCTCATGCTGCTCACGCTCGGGCACGACCTGTTCGCAAAAAAGCAGAAGGCTATGGCGCGGCCCGTCGCTTTTTCGCTGCGAGCCGAAGCGGACGGGCGGCAGGCGCTATTTGCCGGGCAGACGCTTGTGTTCGGTATAAAATGAGGCCGCGGAATGAACGATAGAAAGGGCGGCATGGCGGAGCGGGAGCGCGCGCTTTTCGCCTGCATCCATCAAAACGGGCCCGCCACCAAAAGCAGGCTTGCCGATACGCTGAGCCTGCCGCTCAGCACGCTCAACCGCTCCATGCGCGCGCTCGAAGAACGCGGCCTGATACGCGCGTGCGGCTGTTCGGATTCCTCGGGGGGGCGCAAGCCCGCCGAGTACGACGTCGCCCCGGGCGCGGCCTATGTGCTGGGCGTGGATCTTTCGCGCACCTACACGCAGGCCGTGCTCGCGGACCTGAAAAATCACGTTGCGGCCCGCTCCCGGTTCGCAATGGACGCCGCCGTGACGCCGCAGGTCTGCACGGGCAAAATCGCGGACGCGTTGGAACGGATGTGCCGGGAAGCCGGCGTTCCGATGAAACGCGTTCTGGGCATCGGCGTGGGCGCCGTCGGGCCCATGAACCGGGAAAGCGGCGTTTTGCTGCATCCAAAAGGGTTTGAGAACCCCGCGTGGGGGCAGCGGGTACCGCTCGGGGCGCTTCTGGAGGAAAAAACCGGCCTGCCGTGCGCGGTGGAGAACGGCGCCAACGCCGCGGCCCTGCTGGAATATTGGTTCGGCGCCGGGCGCGGCCGCCGCTGCGTGGCCTACCTGCACTGCGGGGTGGGCATCCGCTCCGCCGTGGTGCAAAACGGCGCCGTGCTGCGCACGCTCAACGACGGCGAGGACGCGTTCGCCCGCATGGCGGTGGAGCCCGGCGGCGGGCGGCTGGAGGATTTCGTCTCGCTGGAATCCGTGTGCAGCCGCTACCGGAAGCAGACCGGCGAGGAGATTTCCTACGGCACGTTTTTCTTCCGCGCCTCCCGCGGGGACACGGCGGCCGTTCGGGAGCTTGCGCTCAGCGCGGAGATTCTGGGCATGGGCATCGGCAACCTGGCGCGGCTGCTCGGGCCGGAGCTGGTTTTGCTCAGCGGGCCGCTGGTCTCCTCGTATGAGCCGTATTTCGCCCAATGCGCCGCGGCCTGCCGAAGGTGGGACGGCGAGGGCGGGCCGGTTCTGCGCCGGGTGGAAAACATGCAGGAAAGCGTCGTGGCGCTGGGCGCGGCCCTCACTTTCCTGCGGGAGCGTTTCTTGTAACCGTTTTTCCCCAAAGGGGGGCATTTTTAGAACCGGCGGCCTTATCGGGAGGTTTTTCCGCAACCGTTTGTCTGATCGGAGGGGACTGATTTTTTGCTCACTATTCTGGAAATTGCGCTCATCGCAATCTTCGCGGGGTTTTTAGGCTCCCTGCTCGGCCTCGGCGGCGGCATCATCGTCACGCCGGCGCTCACGCTGCTGTTCGGCATCGATATCCGATACGCCATCGGCGCGAGCATCGTTTCGGTCATCGCCACGTCGAGCGGCGCCGCCGTCGCCTATCTCAAGGACCGGATCACCAACATACGCATCGGCATGTTTCTGGAGATCGGCACCACGCTGGGCGCCATTACGGGCGCCTTTCTCAGCGGCATCCTCCATCCGAAATATCTGTACATCATCTTCGGGCTGTTGCTTTTGTATTCCGCTGTGATGATGCTGCGCAAAGCAGGCTCGGAGCTTCCGCGCGAAGTGCAAAACCACCCGATGGCGGAAAAGCTCGCGCTGGCCGGTTCGTACACCGATAAAGTCCTCGGGCGGGAAGTGAGCTACAACGTCGCGGGCGTATGGGGCGGGCTCGGCATGATGGGCGTGGCGGGCGTCATTTCGGGGCTTCTGGGCATCGGGAGCGGCGCCTTCAAGGTGATGGCGATGGACCTGTTCATGAAGCTGCCGATGAAGGTTTCGAGCGCCACGAGCAATTTCATGATCGGCGTTACCGCCGCGGCCAGCGCGGGCGTGTACTTCTTCCGCGGCGATATCGACCCGAAAATCGCCGCGCCGGTCGCGCTGGGCGTTCTGGCTGGTGCAACGGCGGGAACCCGCCTGATGCAGCGGCTCAAAAGCCGCACCCTGCGCATGATCTTCGTGCCGGTGCTCGTCATCGTCGCCATCCAGATGGTCGTGAAAGGGGTGAAACTATGAACAGGGATTCCAAAGCGGCGCGCGAATCCGAAAAAGTGGAGGATACGCTCGGCCGCAGCCTGCAGATCGGCGTGCTCGCAAGCGCCGTCATCATTCTGGCCGGGCTGCTGCTGTACCTGATTACGGGCCGAAGCGGATACCCCGGCGCGACGTTTCCCACAAGCCTCCCGGCCCTGTTCGCGGGCGTGGCGGCGCTCAAGCCCTACGCCGTTATCTTGCTCGGGCTGTTCGTGCTGATCCTCACGCCCGTTTTCCGCGTGGGCTTTTCCATCGTCCTGTTCTGGAAGGAGAAGGATTTCCTGTACGTGCGGATCACGGCTCTAGTGTTCGCCATCCTGCTGGTGAGCTTTTTCCTCGGCCGCGCCGAATAGGTCTTTTCCCTCCGCTCAGAAAAGCGAAAAAGGCGGCGCGGAACGCATCGGTTTGCGCTCCGCGCCGCCTTCTTGTTTCCGCCCGGCTTCGCCGTTTCGGAATACTCCGTTTGCCCTCCGCTTCCGCGGGTTTACCACGTATGGATAGAGCCGTTCCAGAGCTGCACGCCGTGCGACGCGTGCTCCGCCACGAACTGCGCCACGCCCATCGCCATGGCGAACAGCGTGAGCAACACCGTGAGCAATATGCCTCCCACGTCGTATTTCAGCGGCTCCTCGCCCCCGAACAGGCGGGAGATCAGCACCTCCAGCCCCAGAAAAATCAGGATGAGCGGCCAGAGATCCCAGATCAGTGTGTAATCGACGTTCGGCGTGAAGACGTGCGCCAGAAACAGCCCTCCGAACACGATCAGGCTCAGGCCCAGGGTGAGGGTTCCCACCCGATGCGTGCGTTTCATACCCGTTCCTCCCCCTTTTGCTTCTGTGCGCGGCCGTGAAAACCGCGCTTATTCTTCCGCTTGCTCTTCCGTATTTTCCTCCCCGGCCGGCTCCGCCGCGTCCCGCAGCTCCCTTCTGCGCCCGAGAATCAGCCAGACGCCCGCCGCAATAATCAGCGCGCCGAACAAAACCTGCGGCACATAGCTGATGGGCGCGGGAATAGGGATATACGCGCTCAGGATACGCAGCACATACCGTCCGAGCAGCATGACGCCCAAAAACAGCAGCGCCACGCCGAGCACCAGGCTCCCGCTGCGCCCCAGGCCGTCGTGTGAAAGCGCTTTCCCATCCACGAACAGGAATCCGTCGCGCATGGCGGCCTGTTCCTCGGGGGTGGCGCTCAGGCGGTTCACGCAGTCGAAAAAGGCGTAAAACCACAGCACGGGCAGCAGGAACAGCAGCGGCCCTAGGTCGAGCCAGCTCGAAAGAAAACAGACGAAGAAAAACGGAATCATAAAGGAAACGCCGCGCTTCATCAGCCCGAGGTACATCTGCCCGGCGCCCGGCAGCAGCGCGAACAAAAACGCGAGGAATTTATTGATTCCCGATCTCATAGAGGCACCCTCCTATCGTCGCACGGGTTTCCCGCTGGAACGGCGAAATTTTTATTTTAGAACGCCGTTTCGTCAATGGGAGATCCGTATCAGCACGGACTGCGAAAACGTGCGCATTCCGGCGGTGAAGTCACTTACAAAACCCAGATCCGGCGCGCGGGGCGACGGCGTCTGCGAAGAATCCGCCATGCCGCGCAGCGCGCCGGAAAACAGAAAGAGCAATGCCAGGCAGGCGGCCACGGCCACGCGCAGCGAATAGCCGAGCAGGGGCGCGCGCTTTTGGGGCAGCCGGGCGCGCACGCATTCGGCAAAGCCCTTCGGCAAAGGAGCGAGTTCCTCCGGCGCAATGCCCGCGGCAAAGCGCTGTGCGCAGGCGGCGCAGTTCCCGAGGTGCGCAAGCTGCGCGTCCAGCTCGCCGCCGCGGGTTTCGCCGTTTTTCAGCGCGTCCAGCGCGGCGCTGGTCAAATGTCCCCGCGCATCCCAGTCTTTCTCTCTCACGGCTGTGCCGCCTCCTCTCCCGCCTGCTCCGGAATCCCGCTTTCCGCTGTGCGAAAGGGCGGCGGGCGCCGTTCCTCTTCCCACAGAGCGCGCAGCTGTTTCTTCGCGCGGTAAAGCCGCGTCTGCAGCGTTTTGATGCTCTCGCCCGTGGCAAGCGCAAGCTCCGAAAGCTTTTTGCCCTCGCAGAAATACGCGGCGGCCACCGCGCGGTACGGCTCTCTCAGGCAGCCGCACAGGCGCCGCAGCCTGCGCTCCGTTTCGCGTTCTTCCAGGGCCTGCCCGGGAAGCGGGGCGCTGTCCGCAAGCGCGGCGCAGGCCTCTTCGTCCAGCGGCTCCGCCCTGCGCGCCGGGCTTTTGAGGAAATCCCGGCACTTGTTCGCGGCCGCGGCGCACAGGTAAGCCTTCGCCGTCCGGGAATCGAGAGGCTCCCCGCGCCGGTAAACCGCCAGGAAGGTTTCCTGCGCCAGGTCCTCCGCGTCGAAATAGTTGCGGGTGAACGACAGGCAAATGGTTAGGACGAGCCGCCCGTATTGCCGCATGCAGGCATCCAGCTGCCAATCCGTCATCGTCCTTCGTCCCCCCGTCTTCGGCGCTCTTCTCCCGGCAAAAAGCCGTTCGGAATGGCCTTCTGAAAGCCATTTTAAAAGCCGCTCATGGATGATACGATTCAGAAGCGCAAAACACTTCAGCCTTTTTCAAAATTTTCGCACCGCCGGCGATTTTTTTCGGCGCGTCCTGTTCCGAGCGGTGAGGACACCGCCGCGCAAACGTGTTATAATACAGAAAGTGTTCCGGCGCATACGACGGCCGTTTCGGGAGCAAGCGTTCCGGCGCGGCGGATAAGGAGGCGGCTTTTGAATCTGTTCGACATCCTCGGGCCCGTCATGGTGGGGCCTTCCAGCTCGCACACGGCCGGCGCCGTACGCATCGGGTATGTAACGCGCAAACTGCTCGGCGAAGCTCCGGCCTCCGCCGAGATTTTTCTGCACGGCTCTTTCGCGGCCACGGGGCGCGGGCACGGAACCGGAAAAGCCCTCGCGGCGGGCCTTCTGGGCATGAAGCCGGACGATATCCGCATTCCGCAAAGCTTTGCGCTGGCGGAGCAGGCCGGGCTTTCCCTGCGGCTCGGCACCGTGACGCTGCGGGACGTGCACCCCAACACCGCCCTGCTGCGCGTAACCGGCGTTTCCGGCCGCAAGCTGGAGGTCGTGGCCTCCTCGCCGGGCGGCGGGCGCATCCGCGTCTGCCGTGTGGACGGCATCGAAACCGATTTTTCGGGAGACTATCCCACGCTCATCGTACATAATCTCGATCGGCCCGGCCATGTGGCGGCCGTAACGGGCATCCTCAGCCGCAGCGGCATCAACATCGCCTACATGCAGCTCAACCGCAACATCCGCGGCGGGTACGCCGTGATGGTGCTCGAATGCGACCAGGCCATTCCGAAAGGGCTGCTCGAAGAACTGGAAAACATGGACGGCATCATCAAGATCACCTATTACAACACGGACGACGGCGCGGCGGACTGCCCGGCCGCTCCGGAAAAGGAGCCCCGGCATCATGGCGTTTGAATCAATCAAAGAGCTGCTGGCAGCCTCGGAAGCACAGAAGCTGCCGCTCTGGGAAGCCATTCTGAACGGCGATCTGCAGGAGCGCGGCAGCCGCCGCGAGGATTCCCTGCGCGCCATGCGCGAGCTCTGGCACTCCATGCGGGCGGCGGGCGAAGCCTACGAGGGAAGCCTGCGCTCGGCCAGCGGCCTGAGCGGCGGCGACGGCGCCAAAATGGACCGCTTTCTTCAAAACGGCAGCCCCATCGGCGGGAGCTTCCTCGGGGAAGTGATTGCCCAGGCCCTCAAAATGGGCGAATCCAACGCCTGCATGAAGCGCATCGTGGCGGCGCCCACCGCCGGCTCCTGCGGCGTGCTGCCCGCCGTGCTCATTTCCGTTGCGCGGCGCGATGGGTACTCCGAGGAGGAGATTCTGCACGCGCTCTATGTGGCGGCCGGCTTCGGCCAGGTGATCGCCACCCGGGCCACCATTGCGGGAGCGGAGGGCGGCTGCCAGGCCGAGGTGGGCGCCGCTTCCGCCATGGCCGCGGCGGCGCTTGTAACGCTCCGGGGCGGAACGCCCTCCATGTGCGCGCACGCCTGCGCCATGGCGCTGAAAAATCTGATGGGGCTTGCCTGCGACCCCGTGGCCGGGCTGGTGGAGGTCCCCTGCGTGAAGCGCAATGTGGTGGGCGCCGTGAACGCCATCAGCAGCGCCGATATGGCGCTTGCCGGCATCGAAAGCCGCATCCCGCCCGACGAGGTCATCGACGCCATGCGTTCCGTGGGGAACATGCTGCCCGCCGCGCTGCGCGAAACGGCCGGCGGCGGGCTTGCCGCCACGCCCACGGCGCAGGCGTTCGCGCAGGCTCTGCGCGAACGGGAGTGAAATTCCGCCTCCCGATATGCCAAGGGGGTGTTGTAAAACGCATCCGATGCGTTTTGCAACACCCGGCCAAAACGACGCTTGGGGCGTTCTGCCCCATTTTGCTGCGCTTTGCTCCGCAAAACCGCATCCTTTTGGCGCTCGCAGTTCAGGGGGCTGTTGCAAAATGAATTGAAAATTCATTTTGCAACAGCCCCCTTTTTGCCGGAAGGTTTTCCGCCGCCCTGCGGCTGTTCTCAGCGTTCGTCGAGCGGCACGAAGCTGCTGCGCCCGCATACGCTTTTGTAGGCCGGGCGGATAATTTTGCCCGCGTTGACGATTTCCTCAATGCGGTGGGCGCTCCAGCCCACCATGCGGGAGATAGCGAAGATGGGCGTGAACAGTTCGACGGGCAGGTCCAGCATCTGGTACACGAATCCCGAATAGAAATCCACGTTGACGCTGACGCCCTTATACATTCTGCGCCGATGCTGAATCACTTCGGGCGCCAGACGCGCCACGCGGTCGTACAGCCGGTATTCCCGCTCAAAGCCCTTGACGCGCGCGAGCTTTTCGGCATATTTTTTCAAAATTTCGGCGCGCGGGTCGGAAACGGAATAGACGGCGTGCCCCACGCCGTAAATCAGGCCGAGCCGGTCGAACGCCTTTTTGTCGAGCAGGTTCTCCAAATACCGCGTGATCTCCCCGTCGTCCTCCCAATCGTGCACCTGGCGCTTCATATCGGCGATCATATCCACCACTTTGATGTTGGCGCCGCCGTGCCGCGGGCCCTTGAGCGAGCCGAGCGCCGCCGCAATGGCAGAATAGGTGTCGGTTCCCGTGGAGGTTACCACGTGCGTGACGAAGGAGGAATTGTTGCCGCCGCCGTGCTCGGCATGGAGCACCAGCGCGAGATCCAGCAGCGTGGCCTCGAGCGGGGAAAACGACGAATCGGGCCGCAGCATGTGGAGGATATTCTCGGCCACGGAAAGCTCCGGCTGCGGGCTGTGGATGTAGAGGCTCTGGTTGTTGTGATAGTGCGAGTAAGCCTGATAACCGTAAACGGCCAGCAGCGGCGCCTGCGCGATGAGCTGCAGGCACTGGCGCAGCACGTTGCGCACGGAGGTATCGTCCGCCGCGTCGTCGTACGAATAGAGCGTGAGGATACTGCGCGCCATCACGTTCATCATGTCGCGGCTGGGCGCGAGCATAATCTGGTCGCGCACGAAACCGTCCGGCAGCTTTTGCAGGCGTCCCAGTTCTCCCTTGAAATCGTCGAGCTCCGAACGGTTCGGCAGCCTGCCGAACAGCAGCAGGTAGGCCGTTTCCTCAAAGCCGGAGCGCTTTTCCCTAAGGAAGCCGTCCACCAGGTCGTCCACTTCGATGCCGCGGTAAATGAGGTGCCCCGGCCCGTGCACCTCTTCGCCGTCCACGATCTCCGTCGCGGTGACGTCGCCGATCTCCGTGAGGCCCACCAGCACGCCCTTGCCGTTCATATCCCGGAGGCCGCGCTTGACATCGTAGCGTGCAAAGAGCTCGGGTTCTATGTAGTTGCTCTTTTCGGTCATGTCGGCATAAGTCGTAAGCAGATCGAGTTCCTGTTCGTTTTCCACCATATTTCTCATCGCGCACCCTCCGTTTTCTGTTTTTGTTCCGGCAGCCTCTTTGCCAACCGGAATGCCCCGCGCCGGAAAAATTCCGATTTAAGAAGCACCTTCTTTAATTATATACCATTTCGGACCGAAAGTTGTCAATATCCGTCTCTTATGCGTCAAATCCGTATTTTTCTCTTAGAATCTCCCGTTTACACGCGTTTTTCGTATGCTACGCGCTCGGAGCCGTCCTCCAGAAAAATTTTGCCGCAATGCCGAAATCCATGTTTTTCCAGTAATTGGCGCATGGATGCGTTTTGCTCGTGGGTATCCACGCGGATGCTGTTCTTTCCCCCGGCACGGCAGAGCGTTTCGGTTTCCCGCAGCAGCACTCCGGCAATTCCCTGTCCCTTGAGGGATTCGTCCACCGCGATGCGGTGGACGACGGCATAATCCGGGCCGCCCAGCCAGCTGCCCTCCGTGATGACGGCATAGGTCTTTTCCGGGGCCGGCAGCACCGCCACGGTTCCCGCCACCCGCCCGTTCCGGATATACACGTAGCTCTGCCCGCGGGCAATGTCGCCGGAAATCACTCCGGCATTTGGGTAGCCGTTCTGCCACTGGTCGATGCCGGCGCCTTTGAAATAGGCTTTGGCCTGCCCGATAACGGCGAGGATTTCGGGCAGATCTTCCGGCCGCGCGCGGCGGAAGCCGTCTTTACCCGGCTGCTCCAAGGTTTCTCCCAATTTCTTGCTCGTTTTTTCGTCCCCTGCCATTTTATTCGCCTTTCCGCATAAACTAACGTTAACTGTCTGATCCGCCGCGGCCGCCCCGTCCGAAAAGCGCGCCCGCCCGACGCGGATACCGGCTCTGCGTTTCTGTCTGGTGCTGCGATCCGCGTCAAGCGCTGTTCTCCAGGGGGTTCGGGTGCGAATTTTTATCCGCGGCGCGACCGTAGGATAGGATTATTATACCGCAGGGCGCGCCGGGCGCAAAGCCGGGACGCGCGGCGCGGAAGGCATCCCGGCTTTCTGCACAAAACATTCGGTTTGGAATTCTCTGATTTGCCCATTTTCAAGGCTTGCAAATTTATTTCGGTTGACTTATAATTAGCAAAGCTAATAAATAGGCTTCCTAACGATTAAAACGGCACCTTGCTACACCGGCTTTCGCAAAAGCGGGCCGGGGAATCGGATTCCGGGCTTTCGCGGCCCGCTGAAACCGATCACAGGAAAGGAGGAAAACAATGCCGGAACAAAAAAGCCTAAACAACGACGCCGTAGCGGAAAGCCTGCTGCGCGCGTTTTTCCAATTTCGAAGCGTCTTCAAACCGGAAAATGCACCGCATCCTTCCGGGAGCGCCTTTGGAGATTTGCGCCACAGCGAGATTATGCTGCTGTTCATGCTCGATAAGGCCAGCCGCACGGCACCGGAGGGCGTAAACGCCTCCGATCTCAGCCGCATGCTGCATGTGAAGCCGCCCTCCATCACGCCGAACCTCACGCGGCTCGAGCAGCGGGATTATATTCGCCGTTCCATGGATCCGGCCGACCGGCGCATCGTGCGCGTCGGGCTGCAGCCCAAGGGCCGCAGCCTTATCGACGCCCACAGGCAGCTGCTTCTGAGCTGGTTTCATGGGCTCGTCGATCATCTCGGTGTGGAAAAAAGCATTCTGCTCACCGATCTGATCAACGAAACGTTCGATTACGCGCGGGAGCACTTCGGCAAAAACGGCTGCGCGGTCCCGCACGAAAAATAAGCGCGGGGAGATTCTTTCAAAACATCACCGCCAACATCATCGCTCTGGAGGTATGTCCATGCTCAAAGTTTACCGAAACCTCAAGCCCTTCACCTTCAGCATTCTGGGTATCGTCGTGCTGCAGTTTTTGCAGGTGATGGCAAACCTTTACCTGCCGAACCTGATGTCCGACATCACCAACTACGGCATCATGAAAGACGACGTGCCCTACATCTGGCGCACGGGCGGCTGGATGCTGCTCATTGCCGCGGGAGGCGTCGTCTGCGCGGTCTGCTCGAGCTTCCTCGGCTCGCGCACCGCCATGGGGCTGGGCAGCAGCCTGCGCAGCCAGATCTTCCGCCATGTGGAAAGCTTCTCGCTTCACGAATTCGACCAGTTCGGCGCTTCCACGCTGATCACCCGCACCACCAACGACATCGTGCAGATCCAGTTTGTTACGGTGATGCTGCTCAATATGATGCTCCAGGCCCCCATCACGGCGGTGGGCGGCACCATCCTCGCGGTGCAGAAGGACGCCTCAATGACCATCATCCTCGCGGTGGCCCTGCCCGTCATCGCTCTGCTCATCGGCCTGGTGGCGTGGAAAGGCATCCCGCTGTTCCGCACCGTGCAGTTCAAGATCGACAAGGTCAATCTCGTGCTGCGCGAGAAGCTCACGGGCATCCGCGTCATCCGCGCGTTCGACCGTGTGGACCACGAGGCCAAGCGCTTCGAGGCCACCAGCCGCGACCTCACCGAAACCTACATCAAGGTCAACCGCATCATGGCCGTGATGATGCCCGCCATGATGCTCGTGATGAACGGCGTCACGCTGAGCATCCTGTGGCTCGGCGCCGTCCGCATCAGCCAGGGCTCCACCAACATCGGCAACCTCATCGCGTTCATGCAGTACGCCATGCAGATTCTGTTCGCGCTGCTCATGTTCTCGATGCTGTTCATCCTCATCCCGCGCGCACAGGCGGCCGCGGACCGCTACAATCAGGTAATGGCCACCGTGCCGGGCATCACCGATCCCAAAAACCCCGTGCATGCAAACGCGGAGGCCGGATACATCGAGTTTAAAGACGTGACGTTCCGCTACCACGGCGCCGAAATGCCGGCCGTGAGCCAGATTTCGTTTTCGGCAAAGCCCGGCGAAACCACGGCCATCATCGGCGGCACGGGCAGCGGAAAATCCACCATCGTCAACCTCATTCCGCGGTTCTACGACCCCGAGGAGGGCGCCGTGCTGGTGGACGGCGTGGACGCGCGTACGCTGACGCAGGCCGAGCTGCGTGCCAAGATCGGTTTTGTGCCGCAGAAGGCTATCCTGTTCACGGGCACCATCGCGGATAATCTGCGCTACGG
Source organism: Bacillota bacterium (assembly GCA_023391535.1). Classification (GTDB taxonomy): domain Bacteria; phylum Bacillota; class Clostridia; order Oscillospirales; family Ethanoligenentaceae; genus JAEWAU01. Next base: position 14,206 of record JAEWAU010000019.1, read on the forward strand.
CAACGACGACGCCTCCGACGAAGCGGTGGCCCACGCCGCCGAAGTGGCGCAGGCGTCCGATTTCATCGCCGAAATGAAAGAGGGGTACGACACCCTGCTTTCGGAAGGCGGGCTCAACCTTTCCGGCGGGCAGAAGCAGCGCCTTTCCATCGCCCGCGCGCTCGTGCGCAAGCCCGAAATCTACGTGTTCGACGACAGTTTTTCGGCCCTCGATTTTAAAACCGACGCAAAGCTCCGCGCCGCGCTGAAAAAGGAAACGAAGGATTCCACCGTCATCATCGTGGCCCAGCGCGTGGGCACCGTGATGGACGCCGACCGCATCATCGTGCTCGACGAGGGCAAAGTGGCCGGCGTGGGCAGGCACCGCGAGCTGATGGAAACCTGCGAAGTATACCGCGAGATCGTTTCCTCGCAGCTTTCAAAGGAGGAACTGGCATGAGCGAGCAGAAAAACAGCAGGCCGCGGATGTTCGGCAGGCCCGGCGGCGGCGGCCACGGAGGCCCTCCGCTCGGCCGGCCGATGGAGAAAGCGAAGGATTTCAAGGGCACGCTCCTGCGCCTGACGCGCTACCTGCGCCCTCAGATGACCAATCTCATCGCCGTGGCGTTCTTCGCGGTGTTCGCCACCGTGTTCACCGTGCTCGGGCCGAAGATCACCGGCAACGCCATGAACGAGGTGACCGACGGCTTCGTCTCCAAATCCATCGTGCAGGGCATCGCCAAAGCGCAGCCCGACCTGAAAAAGGCCGTGAAAGCCTACGACGACGCGATCGCCGCCGCCGTAAAGCAGGCGGACGCTATGGTGGAGCAGAAAGTGAACTCCTCCGCGGCGGCGCAGAAACAGGCCGCCATTGCACAGGGCAATGCCAAGGCAGACGCCGCCGTGGCGCAGAAATTTGCCGCCGCGTTGGCCGCCCAGAAGCAGGCCGCCGCCGCGCAGGCCAAAGCCAAGGCCGACGCCGCCGTGGCGCAGAAGTTCGCCGCAACGGTGGCCGCTCAGAAACAGGCCGCCGAGGCGCAGGCAAAGCAGCAGGCGGAAGCGGCCGCCAAGGCGACAGTGGATGCCCAGTTTGCGGCGAAGATGCCCGGCGTGCCGTACTCGAGTTATTCCGGTTCTCAGGGGTACACGCAGGCGCTGCAGAGCGCGTATGCGCAGGCGGACGCGCAGGCGCTGAAGGCTGTGGAAACCCAGTTCGCCGCGCAGCAATCCGTAATGGACCAGCAGCTCGCCGCCGCTCAGAAACAGGCCGAAACCGTAGCCGCAACGCAGGTGGAGAAAGCCTTCGCCGCGCAGCAGCCCGCCCTGGACCAAAAGCTTGCCGACGCCAAAAAGCAGGCCGAAGCCATGGTTGCGACGCAGGTGGATAAAGCCTTCGCCGCGCAGCAATCCACGATGGATCAGAAGCTTGCCGACGCCAAAAAGCAGGCCGAAACCGCCTACAAAAGCGCCGTAACGAAAGCGTTCCTCAGCAAGATGAAGGTGACGCAGGCGCAGTTCGATACCTTCCAAAAGCTCGCCGCTCTGCCCGTGCTCACCAGCGTGAGCAATTACGGGGAGCGCGCCGATATCGCCCAGACCTTCTTCGACGATATGAAAACGCTGCCCGCCAGCATGGTGCAGAACAACAGCGCCATCTCGTCCTCCGACGTGAAAATCTCGAACATTTCCGACGCGAATCTCGGGAAATACGTCAAGGATATCCGCAAAAACGGCGGTGAGATTCCCTTCGGTGCCATCACGCAAACGTTGCTCTTTCTGCTGTTCATCTACGTGCTCTCGTCGCTCCTGAGCTTTGTGATGCAGTTTATCATGTCCACCGTGGCGCAGGAGGTCGTGTTCGAGCTGCGCCGGGATGTGGACCACAAGCTGGCCCGCATGCCGCTCAAGTATTACGATTCGCATACGAACGGCGAAATCCTCAGCCGCATGACCAACGATATCGATACCATCTCCAGCACGCTCCAGCAGAGCCTGACGCAGCTCATCACTTCGGTGCTCCAGCTCGTGGGCTATATCATCATGATGCTCACCATAAGCCCCGTTCTCACGCTGATCGTGCTGGCCACGCTGCCTTTGTATATTCTGGTCACCATGTTCATCGCCAAGAACTCGCAGAAGTTCTACACGGCGCAGCAGAAGCACCTGGGCGAGCTTTCCGGGCACACGGAGGAAATGTTCACGGGCCACAAGATCGTCAAGGCGTTCGGCCATGAAAAGGATTCCATCGAGGTGTTCGAAGAGGCAAACAGCGAGCTCTACCGCGCGGGCTGGAAAGCCCAGTTCCTTTCGGGCGTCATGTTCCCCGTCATGAACTTCATCAGCAACATCGGCTATGTGCTCATCTCGGTGGTGGGCGGCATCTTCGTCACCAAAACCTGGCTCAACATCGGCGACATCACCGCTTTCATCTCCTATTCGCGCTCCTTCGCGCAGCCCATCGTGCAGACGGCGAACATCGCCAACGTCATCCAGTCCACCATCGCCTGCGCCGAGCGCGTGTTCGAGGTGCTCGACGAAGAGGAGGAGATTCCCGACCCGAAGGACGCCGTTTCGCTCGAAAATCCGCGCGGCGACATCGTGTTCGATCATGTGGACTTCAGCTATAAGGAAAACGAGCCGCTCATCCGCGATATGAACCTTTCCATCCGGAAGGGCGACACCATCGCCATCGTCGGGCCCACGGGCGCCGGCAAAACCACGCTCGTCAACCTGCTCATGCGTTTCTACGAAATCCAGGAAGGCAAAATCACCTTCGACGGCGTGGACCTGCGGCGTCTGAACCGCGGCAGCCTCCGCACCCTGTACGGCATGGTGCTGCAGGATACCTGGCTCTTCAACGGCACCATCGAGGATAACATCCGCTACGGCCGCATGGACGCAAGCCACGACGAAATCGTGCGCGCGGCCAGGGCGGCGCATGCGGACCACTTCATCCGCAGCCTGCCCGAAGGCTACCAAACCGTGCTCAACGAGGAAGCCTCCAACATCTCGCAGGGGCAGAAGCAGCTTCTCACCATCGCCCGCGCCATTCTGGCCGACCCCACGGTGCTCATTCTCGACGAAGCCACCAGCTCCGTGGATACCCGCACCGAGCTGCTCATCCAGAAGGCCATGAGCACGCTCATGAAGGGGCGCACCAACTTCGTCATCGCGCACCGCCTTTCCACGATCCGCGACGCCCGGATGATCCTCGTGATGAACCACGGAACCATCATCGAAAAGGGCAACCATCAGGATCTGATGGCGCAAAACGGCTTCTACGCCGACCTTTACAACAGCCAGTTCACCGGCCCCTCGGTGGACGAACAGGCGGTCTGATTTGGCCCTGCACGGCACAAAAAGCGGCGCCGCCGAACGGAAAGCCATCCGTTCGGC
>JAEWAU010000090.1 GCA_023391535.1 Bacillota bacterium
GCCCCGGCGGGTTCCGCCGCCGGGCAGGCCCCGCCGCCGGCGCCCGCAGCCGGAACCGCGCCGGAAGCACCCGCGTTTGAAGCCGCAGCGCAGGCGGCCGCCGCGCGGGCGCCTTTGGACGACGCGGAGGCACGGCAGCTGCGCCTGATGCTGCGCGCGACGCCGCTGCAGCCGGAGCAGGAGGATACGCCGATTCTGCGCAGCACCGCCGCGGCGGCCTACACGCCGGTGGCCAACGGCAACGTGGAGATTGCGGCGGACGATCTGCCCGCGCCGGAAGCGCCCGAACCGCAGCCGTTTACTTCGGAAGCGGACGCGCCGGGTGAAACGCCCGCGCCTGCCGCGGGCGTCGGAATTTCCGCCGCCGAACCGGAGCCTTTGCCCGTGCGCGTGGCGGGCGAGTGCTTCGGAACCTACATTCTGGCGCAGATGGGCAAGGGCCTGTGGGTGATCGACAAACACGCCGCGCACGAGCGCATTTTATACGAAACCATCCGAAAGCGGCGCGAAGCCGCCGCCCAGCTGCTGCTGCAGCCCGTGGTGGTGGCGCTTCCCGCCGCCGAGTACGCCGCCGCGCTCGAAAATCTGGATCTGCTGCGCGGCGCGGGCGTGGCCGCCGAGGATTTCGGCGGCTCCTCGCTGCTGGTGCGCGAAGCGCCGCTCGACCTTGTGGGGCAGGATATTCCCGCGCTGGTATCGGAGCTGGCGGGCCTGCTGCTCGCGCACCGCAAGGAGCTTGTGCCCGCGCGGCTCGACTGGCTCTTTCATTCGGTGGCGTGCCGCGCGGCCGTGAAGGCGCGGGATTACACCACGCCGCAGGAGATGCTAAGCCTGGCCGAACGCGTGCTGCAAAACGACGATATCCGCTACTGCCCGCACGGCCGGCCGGTGGCGTTCGAAATCCCGCTTTCGGAGCTGGAGCGCAAATTCGGGCGCGGGTGAAAAACGGGCGCGGGGCGCCGGAAAGGGGGCGCGGGCCGATGATGGACGAACGGATTCCGTTGCTCGCGGTGGTAGGCCCCACCGCCTCGGGCAAAACGAAGCTCGCGGTGGAGCTTGCGCTGCGCACCGGCGGCGAGGTGGTTTCGGCGGATTCCATGCAGATCTACAAGGGCATGGCAATCGGCACCGCGCGCCCCACGCCCGAGGAAATGCGCGGCGTGCCGCACCACATGATCGGGGTGGCCGACCCGCGCGTGCACTGCAGCGTGGCGCAGTACGCGCAGGCGGCGCGGGCGTGCATCGCGCAGATTCACGCGCGCGGCCGCCTGCCGGTTCTTGCGGGCGGCACGGGCCTCTATGTGCAGGCCGTGGTGGATAACATCTCGTTTTCGCCCACGCAGAGAGACGACGCGCTGCGCCGGGAGCTTGAGCGGACGGCGCGGGAGCGCGGCGGGGAAGCGCTGCTCGAAACGCTGCGCGCGTTCGACCCCGAAACGGCGGGAGCGCTCCACCCGAATAACGTGGGGCGCATTATCCGCGCCATCGAGGTTTACAAAACCACGGGCGTCACCATGGCGGAGCAGAACCGGCGCTCGCGGCTTACCCCGCCGCCCTACCGCACCCTGATGCTGGGGCTGTGCTTCGCAGACCGCGCGGAACTTTACCGCCGCATCGACCGGCGCGTGGACGCGATGCTCGATGCGGGGCTTGTAAACGAGGTGCGGAGGCTTCTCGGCGCGGGCGTGACGCGCGCGGACACGTCCCTGCAGGCCATTGGCTACAAAGAGATCGCCGCCGTCCTGTGCGGGCAGACGCCGCCCGCGCAGGCGGCGCTCGCACAGGCAGTAGAGGACGTAAAGCGCGAATCGCGGCGCTACGCCAAGCGGCAGCTCACGTGGTTTCGGCGCGATGCGCGCATTCATTGGATCGAGGCGGGTGAGGCGGGCGGCGGAGCTGAAAATATTTGCCGGCAGGCTTTTGCTCTTGTAGATAAATGGCAAACGTTATGCTATAATAATCTTTAATCATCGGCAGGCCGGGAGCCTGCGTCTGCGGGATAAAGGCTTCCCCCACAGGAAGGCCGCGTTGCAGCAATTCCATTCGGCTCGCAAAACACGATGTTCCGCCGCGTTTTTTTTGGCGCGTGCGGAGCGCATCCGGTAAAACGGAAATGCTGTGAAATTCGCCTTTGCTTCGGGAGGAAAATCCGGTTCCGGAGCGGTTTTATTGGAATTGCCGCAGGGAGGGTACTATGCAAAAGATCATCAATTTACAGGATGTGTTTCTCAACCAGGTGCGGAAAGATAAGACGCCCGTTACGATTTACCTCACAAACGGGTTTCAGTTCAAAGGCTCCGTCAAAGGGTTCGATAATTTTACAGTGATTCTCGAAAGCGACGGGAAACAGAATTTAGTGTATAAACACGCTATTTCCACTATCATTCCGGCAAGGCCCGTTTCCATTCTGGAAGGCTTGGACAAAGACGCGCAGCAAAGCTGAGCGGCCGGCGATGAGTGTTGTTTGGAAGCGGATTCTTACCGCGCTGGGCTCGCTGCTCCTGCTGTGCTATGTGATCTACCAGGCGTATGCGGCGCTTTACCATCCGATTAAAACCATCCGCGCGCAGCTTGCGACGAGCGAGGATACCATATCGTCCCAGGCGTTCATCCTGCACGGCGAAACGGTGATTTCCAAAAAGCCGCAGGGCGTGCTCGATACCATCCGCAGCAACGGGGAGAACGTCGCGAAGGGCGGCACGGTGGCGGTGGCCTACGCCACGGCCACCGACGCGGAAAACCGCCGCAAAATCCAGCAGATCGGCGAGCAGATTGCGCGCTACCAGCAGATGGGCAACGCCACCGAAGCAGCGTCCGTCGATGTCGGCGTACTGAACGAGGAAATTCAGAAAGGCTTTATGAGCCTCTCCGCCGCGTCGGATTCCGCGGATGCGCAGGGTGTGCAGACGGCGGCCGACGGGCTTTTGACGTTGCTCGACGAAAAGCAGCTCGCCACCGGCGAACTGCAAAGCTTCAGTGCGCAGATCGCAAACCTGCAAAAGCAGAGCGCTCAGCTCGCGGCGCAGACCGGCGGGCAAACGGGCACGGTAACGGCTCCCGTTGCGGGGTATTTCGTCTCCGCGGCGGACGGGCTGGAAAATGCGTACCCCATGGCGGATGCGCTCTCTATAAACGCCGCCGCCGTCAAGGCGCTCCTGGCCAAAAAGGCGGCCCCGGTTTCGGGCGCAGTGGGCAAAATCATCACGTCCTATCAGTCCTATATCGTCTGCCCGGTGGATTCGAACGACGCGTACCGCCTCAAGGTGGGCTCCTCCGTCACGCTGGATTTCCAGCAGACGGGCGTGAATGCCCTGCCGGCGACGGTGGCCGCCATCAACCGGGATTCCTCCGGCTGCGCGGTGGTGTTCAGCGCCTCTGCCATGTCGGAGGCGTTCGCCACGCTGCGCCGGCAGGATGTGACCATTGTTGTGGGGACCTACACGGGCGTCAAGGTGGCGGACAGCCTGCTGCACATCGTGAACGGCCGGCACGGCGTGTTTGTGCGGGACGGCAACGTCGTGGAGTTTAAGCAGGTGGATCAGATCTTCAGCGCGCAGGGGTACATTCTTTCGGCGCAGGATACGTCCAAGTCCGGCGCGCTCCAGCTTTACGACGACATGGTGATAAACGGAGATGGTTTACATGACGGACAAGTCGTACAGTGACGGGGAAGGGGAATATTCCTATATCTCCGAAAATATTCGCGCGGTGCGGGAGCGGATCGAGCGCGCGGCGCGGCGCGCGGGCAGGGACCCGGGCGAAATCACCCTGATGGCGGTATCGAAAACCAAGCCGGTGGAGGCCATCCGGGCCGCGTTTGCCTGCGGGGTGACGCTCATCGGCGAAAACCGCGTGCAGGAGCTTGCGGAAAAGCTGCCCCTGCTCGATATGAACGGGCGTTCGGCGCATCTGATCGGGCATCTGCAAACCAACAAAGTCAAATATATCGCGGACAAGGTGGACATGATCCAGTCGCTCGACAGCCTGAGGCTGGCGCAGGAGATCGAACGGCAGGCGCAGCGCGCCGGCAGGAGGCTTCCCGTACTCGTGGAGGTGAACATCGGGCGCGAGGACGCCAAATCGGGCGTGGCGCCCGAGGACGCCGAAAGCTTTGCCGAGGCCGCCGCCGCGTTTCCCCACCTCGAGATTCAGGGGCTGATGGCGGTGCCGCCCGTGCCGGAAGGCGGGGATGTGGAGAAAACACGTCCCTATTTTACCCAAATGCGCAAACTGTTTATTGACATCGCACGAAAAAAAAGGGATAATATAAACATGCATATCCTCTCGCTGGGGATGTCGGCCGACTTCGAAGTCGCCATCGAAGAGGGCTCCACGCTCGTCCGGGTCGGGACGTCTATTTTTGGGAAACGCCGTTATGCGTGATGACCGGGGAGCCGAACAGTTCTCCGGCCCGCGGAAATAAAAGGAGTGTGCACTCAATGGGATTGATGGAAAAAGTCAAGGATCTGCTCACGGTGCCGGACGACGAAGAATATGAGGACGAGGATATGGACATCATATCCAAGCAAAAGGACGAGCCGGCATCGCCCGATGCGGCCCGCCGCAACAACAAAGTGGTGAACATTCATACCACGGCGCAGCTGCAGGTCGTGCTCGTCAAGCCCGAGCGGTTCGACGACGCGAGCTCCATCGCGGATCATCTCAACAGCAAACGGACCGTTGTGCTCAATCTGGAATCCACCAACAAGGACGTTTCGCGCCGCCTCGTGGATTTCCTCAGCGGCGTGGCCTATGCGAACAACGGGCAGCTCAAGCGCGTCGCCAACAGCACGTTCATCATCACGCCCTATAATGTGGATATTATGGGCGACCTGCTCGACGAGCTGGAAAACAACGGCGTGTTTTTCTGAGGCAGCGCTCCCGTTTTTCTTTTTGCATCGATTCCGCTTTCTGCTTTCTGCCGGGCGGGCTTTGCCTGCCCGGCGATAATCTTATTTCCGCCCGTTCAGGGCCGGTTTCGCATTCCGGGGAGGGAACGCAGGTTTGCAGTTTATAAGCTATTTGCTCACGGCGGTCCACTATCTCATCGATCTGGTGACGCTGCTCATTCTGGTGCGGGCATTGCTTTCCTGGCTTCCGCTGCGGGAGGACAATCCGATCATCAGCTTTTTGAACACCATGACGGAGCCGGTGGTGGCGCCGATTCGGAATTTGCTGAACCACTTCTCCTTCGTGCAGGAACTGCCGGTGGATTTTTCCCCCTTCTTTGCCGTGCTCGTATTGATGGCCATCAACGCGCTGCTGAACCTGATTTAGCCGGATGATGGGAAAACGCACGTATCCATCCGCTGCGGCGGGTGGTGAAGAGGACAGGCTCCTGACCGCGCGCACGGAGGAGCTGCTTGCGGCTGCGGCAGATTATGCCGGCGGCTTTCTTGGTTTTTTGGACCCTCGCGAGAGAACGGTTGCGCAGCGCGTGCTGCAGCGTGCGGGAGGTAGCGCAACGCTTTTCTGGGGCGGCTACGCGCAGGCTGAACGCGTGATGCTCGGAGCGTTTGCCCCGGGAGCGGAGCCGCGGCCCGAAGCGTTCCCCATCGCGGCCATAGAGATCCGCTGGCGTTTCGCCCGGCTGACGCACCGGGATTTTCTGGGGGCTTTGCTTGCTCTGGGGGTTGTGCGCGGTAAAATAGGCGATATTCTAGTGGGCGACGGGCAATGTACGGTGTTTGCCGAAAAAGCCGTCGCCCCGTTTCTTGTTTCGAACCTGCGGAAGGTGGGGAGCGCGGGCGTTTCCTGCGCGCTTGCGGAGAACGGCGGCGCACAGGCGGAGCGGCAGGACCGCTTCCGCGACCTGCGCGACACGATTGCTTCCCAAAGGCTCGACTGCATTGCGGCCGCACTCACGGGGCTTTCCCGAACGGATGCGGCAAAGCTGGTGCGGGACGGGCTTGTATCCGTAAATTTCGAGCCGCGCGACGCCGTGTCGTTCCAGGTGGAAGAAGGGGCGAGCCTTTCCATTCGCGGATACGGGCGCTTTCTTGTGGACCGTATCGGGCCCGCCACAAAAAAAGGACGGCTTGCGTTTGCCGCCAGAAAATTTCTGTAAAGGGGTGTGGATCATGCCGATTCCTGCCGAATTGCTGAACCGGAAATTCGAGAAGTCGGGCTTCAGCGGTTATAAGGCTGCCGACGTTGACCAGTTTATGGCCGAGCTTTCCCAGGCTGTTTCCAAGGAGAACAGGGAAGCGGCCGATCTTCGGCGCCGGCTTGAGGAAACCGAGCGGAAGCTCTCCTCGTACCACGACATGGAAGAAAGCCTGAAAAACGCCATGCTCAGCGCGCAGCGGCTGGCGGACCAGACCGCGAAGGATTCCAAGACCCGCGCGGAGCTGATTTTGCGCGACGCCGAAATCAAGGCGGAAAAGATCGTGGAAAAGGCCGAAGGCGAGATTATTTTCCGCAAAGAGGAAGCGGAGCGCATCAAGCGGGAGGTATCCAACTTCCGCCGCCACATGATGCAGATGTACCGGCAGCATCTGGAACTGATCACTCAGCTCCCGTGCGAGGACCCGGAAGCGCCCGCCGCCTCCCCGGAAGATGTGGCGCCGGAACAACCCGGTTCTTCCGGGCAGGAGCCCGCGCAGCCGGAGAATTCCGGAGCTGTTGGGGACGACGCCGCGCAGAACGCCGCGGAGGAGCCGGAGGCGCAGCCGGCCGCTCCGGCTGCGCCGGCGGAGGAAGCCCCAAAGGAACCGGAGCCTTCCGCTGACGCGTTCGCCCAGGCCGCGGCAGCATCCGCGCCGGAAGAAAGCGCGGATACGGCCGCGCCGGAAACGGAACTGCCCGGGGAAACCGCTTCCGAACCGGAGGCTGCAAAACCGGAAACTCCCGCATCGGATGCGCCCGCGCAGGGAACGCCCGTTATCCGCCTGAACCTGCGCTATAACGAAAAAACCGGCGAGTACGAATCCGTTGACCGCGGCGGCGCGGCGCCGATTTCGGGAGCGGACGACGGCCTGCGGTTCGGTTCTCGGTACGACATCCGGTCCGGCCGCTTCCGCGACGAGGAAAAAGGCAAGGACCGCCGGTAAACCGGCAAACCATAGCAATTTCAATCAAGATATGGAAGTAAGGAATTTCAAACTTCCGTAAAGTATGGGCGTTTGAAATTTCTTTTAAGTTTAAATCTTAATTGAAATAGCTATATAGAAGAAAACAGCCTGCGCGGCTTTTCCGCCCGCGCCTTGCGCGCTCGGTTTTGGTTCCCGCAGGGTGATTCCGAAGGCCGTTTCCCGCAAACAGCGGAGGCGGCCGTGAGTATGCAGCAGCAGTAAAGGAGCGAACGACCCACATGCCTGAGGATTACAACAAGACGCTGAACCTTCCGAAAACCGATTTCTCGATGAAAGCCGGCCTTCCGCAGCGCGAGCCGAAGATGCTGGAACAATGGGAAGAGAACGACCTTTACGGAGAGATCATCCGCAAAAACGAGGGAAAACCCAAGTACGTGCTGCACGACGGCCCTCCCTATGCGAACGGCGATATCCATCTGGGCACGGCGCTCAACAAGGTGCTCAAGGATATGATCGTGCGCAGCAAGAACATGATGGGCTATTGCTCGCCCTACGTGCCGGGCTGGGATACGCACGGCCTGCCCATTGAGCGCAAGGCAATCGATAAGGTCGGCCTCAACCGCCGCAGCGACGACCCCGTGGAATTCCGCGGCCATTGCCGCGATTTCGCCCTCAGGCATGTTCAGATCATGACCGAGCAGTTCAAGCGCCTCGGCGTTCTGGGCGACTGGGAGCATCCCTACCGCACGCTCGACGCGTCGTTCGAGGCCAAGCAGATCGAAGTATTCGGCGAGATGGCTCTGAAAGGCTATATTTACCGCGGCCTTAAGCCCGTTTACTGGTGCCCGCACGATGAAACGGCGCTGGCGGAGGCCGAGATCGAATACGCCGAGGACCCCTGCGATTCCGTCTACGTCAAATTCCGCGTTACCGACGATAATGGCAAGTTCTTTTCCCTCGGCGCGGCGCCCGAAAAGACGTATTTCGTCATCTGGACGACGACGACCTGGACTTTGCCCGGCAACGTCGCCATCTGCCTCGGCCCGGAGTTCGACTACGCGCTCGTAAAGGCGCAGACCGAACACGGCGAGGAGTTTTACGTGGTGGCCGAGGCGCTCGCCGAAGAAACCATGAAGGCCGGCGGCGTCACAGAATATGCGATTCTCGGCACCGTGAAGGGCAAAGAGCTGGAGCTTGCGAGGGCGGCGCATCCGTTTCTTGCGCGCGAATCGCTCGTGATCGTGGGCGACCACGTTACGCTCGAAAGCGGCACGGGCTGCGTGCACACCGCACCGGGCCACGGCGTGGAGGACTACGTCGTCTGCCGCGACCATTACCCGAAGCTGCCCATCGTGGTTCCGGTGGATGGAAAGGGCCGGCTCACGGCGGAGGCCGGGCCTTTTAACGGGCTCACCACCGAACAGGCGAACAAAGCCATTGCCGAACGCATGAAGCAGGACGGCTCCCTGTTCGCCATCAAGCGCATCATCCACCAGTACCCGCACTGCTGGCGCTGCAAGCATCCGGTGCTGTTCCGCGCCACGGAACAGTGGTTCTGCTCCGTGGACGACATCAAGGAGAGCACCGAAAAGGCCATCGGGGGCGTCAAGTGGATTCCCGCATGGGGGCAGGACCGCATCACGGGCATGGTGCGCGACCGCAGCGACTGGTGCATTTCTCGCCAGCGCCTGTGGGGCGTGCCGATCCCCATCTTCTATTGCAGCAGCTGCGGCAAGCCGCTCATCACGCGCGAGAGCATCGACGGCGTGGTGCGCGCGTTCCGCGAGGAAGGCTCCGACGCGTGGTTCAAATACGACCCGGTGCATTTTCTGCCGGAGGGCACGAAGTGCTCCTGCGGCTGCGCGGAGTTTACCAAGGAAAAGGACGTGATGGACGTCTGGTTCGATTCCGGGTGCAGCCACGCGGCGGTGCTTTCGCAGCGCCCCGAGCTGACCTGGCCGGCCGACCTGTACCTCGAGGGCAACGACCAGCACCGCGGCTGGTTCCAGTCCTCGCTGCTCACAAGCGTCGCGTGGCGCGGGAAGGCTCCCTACCGCGCAGTGCTCACGCACGGCATGGTGATCGACCTTGAAGGGCGCAAAATGTCCAAGTCGCTCGGCAACGGCATCGCGCCTTCCGATATCGTGAGCAAGTTCGGCGCCGATATTCTGCGCCTCTGGGTGGCGTCGTCGGATTATCAGTCCGACGTGCGCATCTCGAACGAAATTCTCAAGCAGCTTTCCGAAGCGTACCGCAAAATCCGCAACACGGCCCGGTTCATTCTCGGCAATCTGGGCGATTTCGACCCGGACCGCGACAGCGTTTCGTGCAACGCGCTGCTGCCGCTGGACCGCTGGGCGCTCTTTGAGCTCGACGACCTGATCCGCAAGGTGCGCGAGGCGTACGACCAGTTCGCGTTCCATGTGGTGTACCACTCCATCCACGATTTCTGCACCGTGACGATGTCGAATTTCTATCTCGACGTGCTCAAGGACCGGCTCTATGTGGAGAAGGCCGATTCCGCTTCCCGCCGCGCGGCGCAGACGGTGATTTACGAAGTGCTCGACGCCGTCACACGCATGGTCGCGCCGATTCTGGTGTTCACGGCGGAGGAAATCTGGGAGCATATGCCGCACCGCGCTACGCACGACTGCGGCTCGGTGATGTTCAACGAGATGCCGCAGCCTTCCGGCCGCCGGCGCGACGAAACGTTCGGGCGCGATTGGGAGCATCTCCACGCCGTGCGCAACGACGTGCAGGCGGCGCTCGAAGCGGCCCGCACGGCCAAGGTGATCGGCAGTTCGCTGGACGCGGCCGTCACCCTGTTCTGCGCCGACGACGAATATGAGTTTTTGAAGGACCGCGCGCAGGAGCTGGCCACCCTCTTCATCGTGTCCAAAGTGGCCGTGGAGCACGGCGGAAAGGGCGAATACACGGGCGAAACGGGGATCTCGGTCACCGTGAAGCACGCCGAAGGGGAGAAGTGCGCCCGCTGCTGGGCCTACACCGGAACCGTCGGCAGCGACGCGGCGCACCCGGACCTGTGCGCCCGCTGCGCAGGGATCGTCCATGAGTAAGAACAGGCTGTTCTCGAACAGGATGTTTTCAAACAGAACCTTTTCCAACAGGACATCCGCAAACGGGCCGTTCGCAAACGGGCCGTTCTCAAACGGAATGTTCGGCACCCGGAAGAAATGGAGCCCGCTGGCGCTTCTGTATCTGCCGGCCATCGCGGTGCTCGCGGCGCTCGACCAGCTCACCAAGCTGTGGGCGCTGCATGCGCTCGGCGGAACGCGCGTCATCCCGATTCTGGGGCATTACGTGCAGCTTGCCTATACCCCGAACTCCGGCGCGGCGTTCAGCATGCTGCAGAACCAGCGGGCGTTTCTGATCGCCGTGCCGGCGGTGTTCACCGCGGTCTGCCTGTATTTTCTTCTTGCGGAAAAACTGCCGTTTGCGCTTGCCAACATCGCACTGACACTGATCGCGGCGGGCGGCGTGGGTAATTTGATCGACCGCGTGTTCCGCGGCTCGGTAATCGATTTTATCGACTGCACGGGCATCCATTTTGCCGTGTTCAACGTGGCGGATTCCTGCGTTACAGTAGGCGCGGCGCTGCTTGTCCTGTTTGTGATCCTGCACGAACGGGATGCGGAGGGAACGAAGCACGGTGGCGCTAATTCAAGGCACAGAAAATATTGAGGTCGGCGAACGCTTCGAGGGGCAGCGCGTGGACCGCGTGATCCCGGAGCTGACGGGCCTTTCGCGTTCCTTCGCGCAGAAGCTGCTGGAGGAAGGCAGGGTACTGCTCAACGGAGCAGTCTGCCCGAAAAGCAGCCGGGTGAAGGCGGGGGACATCCTGCGCGTCACCCTGCCCGAGCCGGAACCGGATCAGGCGCTGCCGGAGGATATCCCGCTCGACATTGTCTACGAGGATGCCGACGTGCTGGTGGTGAACAAGCCCAAGGGCATGGTGGTGCATCCGGCGGCGGGCAACCGGCACGGCACGCTTGTGAACGCCCTGCTGTTCCACTGCAAGGGCAGCCTTTCGGGCATCGGGGGCGTGATGCGCCCCGGTATCGTCCACCGCATCGATAAAGATACGAGCGGGCTTCTGCTGGTGGCTAAAAACGACGCGGCCCATCTCAGCCTCGCGGCGCAGCTCAAGGAGCACAGCGTCACGCGCCTATACGAGGCCGTGGTGTGCGGAAACCTGCGCGACGACGCCGGCACCGTGGACGCGCCCATCGGCAGGCACCCGGCGGAGCGCAAACGCATGGCCGTCACCCAGCAGCATTCCCGGCGCGCGGTAACGCATTACGAGGTGGTGGCGCGCTACCCCGGCTACACGCATGTGCGCCTGCGGCTCGAAACGGGGCGCACGCACCAGATCCGCGTGCACATGGCCTACATCGGGCACCCGGTGGCGGGGGATACGGTATACGGCCGCGCGGAACCGGGCCTGAAGGGCCAGTGCCTGCACGCACGGGTTGTGGGCTTTATCCACCCTTCCACCGGAGCGTATATGGAATTTTCAAGCGCGCTGCCGGATTACTTCATTACTTTCCTGCGGCGCATTTCGCGCGGCGGGGAAGCCTGATACAATGCAATTCTGCCCGCGTTCCGGCGCTTTTTCCGCGCCGGAACGCGGCGCTTGGCAGCCGATACGATACAGCCACAGGAGGCGTCATGATTTCCCAGCGTCCCTTTGAAAATTATCTTCTGGTTTCGGATATGGACGGAACCCTGCTCACCGGAGAATTCAGCATCCCGGAGCGCAATATCCGGGCCGTGCGGCGCTTTATGGAAAAGGGCGGGCTTTTCGCCGTGGCCACGGGGCGCCTGATGCGGTCGGCCGCGCGGCGCCTCGCGGAAATCCCGCCGAACGCCCCGTGCATTCTGGCCAACGGCTCCATCATCGCGCATCTGCAGGACGACCGGATTCTGTGGGCCGACGCGATGCCGCCTGAAATCGTGCCGCTTTTGAGTGACGTGATGCGCGAATTCCCCGATGTGGGAACCGAGATTTACCGCGGCAGGGAAGTGTATATCCTGAACGCGACGCCCGGCACCGACCAGGACGACGGAGTCGAGAATTCTCGGTACCGCAAGATGCCCCTCGGCGAAGTTCCGCAGGGCGACTGGCAGAAAGCGCTGTTCGCCGGCACGCCGGAAAGGCTGCGCCAGGTGCAGGCGTTCGTGGAGCGCCGGAAGTACGCCGGGCTCCGCTTTGTTTTTTCCGGCCCGCTCTATTACGAGGTTCTGAGCGCGGACGTTTCCAAAGGCTCGGCGCTCAAAAAACTGGCGGAGCTGCTCCATATCCCGATGGAGCACACCATTGCCATCGGGGATTATTACAACGACACGGAGCTTGTGACGGCGGCCGGCTTCGGCGCCGCGGTGGAAGGCTCGCCGCTGGAGCTGCGGGAACACGCCCGGCTGATTACCGGCCCGTGCGCGGGCGGCGCCGTGGCGGACCTGATCGAACACCTCGAAAACCGCCTGCGCGGCTGAAAGACTGCCCGCGCGGGGAAAAAAGAGGACGCTTTTGCCCGGCGGGATTGTGCGTACCGCCTCACTTGTGGTACAATAGGTACGGACAACTTGCGGCTGCAACAAAAACGCCGCGGCTTTTTTCTGCTCCGGGCGGAGCAAACTACCATGAAAAAGGAGGCATCGATATGGATGCTGTACTGAAAAAAGAGCTTTCCATAAAAGCGTGCCAGATTCGCAAAATGGCGATTGAAGCGGTGTATTCGGCACAGTCCGGCCATCCGGGAGGTTCGCTCTCGGCTGCGGACGTGCTGGCGTACCTGTATTTTCACGAAATGCGCATCGACCCGAAGAATCCGAAAAAGGCGGACCGGGACCGTTTCGTGCTTTCCAAAGGGCACTGCACCCCGGCGCTGTATTCCACGCTGGCCCTGCGCGGTTATTTCCCCACGGAGGAGATCAAAGGGTTCCGGCATCTGGGGCATTTCCTGCAGGGGCACCCGGATATGAAGGGCGTGCCGGGCGTGGATATGTCCACCGGCTCGCTGGGGCAGGGTATCTCCGCGGCCTGCGGCATCGCGCTTTCCGGAAAGCTTTCCGGCGCGGGCTACCGCGTCTACGCCGTGCTGGGCGACGGCGAGCTCGAGGAAGGCCAGGTATGGGAAGCGGCCATGTTCGCACACCAGTATAAACTCGACAACCTCTGCGCGCTCGTGGATTTCAACGGCCTGCAGATCGACGGCAAGATCACCGACGTCATGTCCTCGATCCCCATTCCGGAAAAATTCCGCGCGTTCGGCTGGAATGTCATTGAGATCGGCGCGCACAATTTCGACGAGATCGACGCCGCGTACACGCAGGCAAAAACCGTTAAGGGAAAACCCACGATGATCGTGGCGCGCAGCGTCAAGGGCAAGGGCGTGTCGTTTATGGAGAATCAGGCCGGCTGGCACGGTTCGGCTCCCAACGCGGAACAGTTCGCGCAGGCCGAAAAAGAGCTGGATGCGGCGCTTGCCGAATTGGAGGTGGGCTGAATGACCGAATCAGTTAAGAAGATCGCAACCCGCGAATCCTACGGCGCGGCGCTCGCCGAGCTCGGCGAGATCTATCCGGATATGGTGGTGCTGGACGCGGACCTTTCCGCTTCCACCAAAACCGCCGTGTTCCGCAAAAAATTCCCGGAGCGCCACATCAACTGCGGCATCGCCGAAGGGAACATGATGTCGGTTGCGGCGGGGCTTGCCGCCTCGGGGCGCCTGGTGTTCGCAAGCTCCTTCGCCATGTTCGCGGCGGGGCGCGCGTTCGAGCAGGTGCGCAACTCCATCGGCTACCCGCACCTCAATGTGAAGATCGGCGCCACCCACGCCGGCCTTTCCGTGGGCGAGGACGGCGCCACCCACCAGTGCTGCGAGGATATCGCCCTGATGCGCACGATTCCGGGCATGGTCATCCTCAACCCGGCCGACGATGTGGAGGCGCGCGCCGCGGTAAAGGCGGCCGCGGAGCACAACGGGCCGGTGTACCTGCGGTTCGGGCGCCTGGCGGTGCCGATTATCAACGACAACCCGGATTACCGCTTTGAGATCGGCCGGGGCATCCAGCTTGCGCCGGGAAAAGACGTCACTCTCGTTGCCACAGGGCTGATGGTGCCCGAGGCGCTGGAGGCGAAAAAAGCGCTCGCCGCCGAGGGCATCGACGCGCGCGTCATCAACATCCACACCATCAAACCGCTCGACCGCGAGCTGATCGCCTGTGCGGCGCGGGAAACCGGCGCCCTCGTCACCGCCGAGGAGCACAGCGTAATCGGCGGGCTTGGCGGCGCGGTGTGCGAGGCTGTTTCCGAGCTTTGCCCGGTGCCGGTGCTGCGCGTGGGCGTGGAGGACAAATTCGGGACCTCCGGACCGGCCAAAGCCGTGCTGGAAGCCTACGGCCTCACGGCGGCGCACATCGCGGAAACGGCGCGCAGGGCGGTTTCGCTCAAGAAGCGCTGATACGGATCCCGTCCCGTGATTTGATCGGAAAATCGTACCGCGCACAGCAAACAGAGGGTGTTGCAAAATGAATTTTCAATTCATTTTGCAACACCCTCTTGAACTGCGGGCGCCAAAAGGACGCGGTTTTGCGAAGCAAAGCGCAGCAAAATGGGGCGCCGCGCGCACGCGGAAAACGCCCCAAGCGTCGTTTTGGCCGGGTTTGCAAAACTGCATCACGCGGTTCGTGCCCGCCGCGGGCACGAACCGCTATGCGTTTTGCAACACCCTCTGCGCGTTCGCCGCAATGCATGTTTTCTAAATTTACCCGCCTTCGGCGCCCAGGATGGTGCCGCCGCCGAGCAGAATATCGTCCTGGTAGAAAACGGCCGCCTGCCCGGGCGTGACGGCGCGCTGCGGCTCGTCGAAAACAACGCGCAGGGTATCCGCCTCCCGGCGCAGCGTGCAGGGCGCCTCCTTTGCGGAATAGCGGATCTTGCAGCCCACGCGCGCGCCGTCGGAAAGCCTGCTGCCGAGCATCGCGTGCAGGCCGCCCACGCGCAGGGCGCGTTTGAAAAGCGCATCGTTCGTGCCCACCGTGACGGTGGCCGAGGCGGCGTCGATGCCCGTGACGAAGAGCTTCTCGCTCCCCGGGAAGCCGAGCCCCTTGTGCTGCCCGATGGTGAAGCGGAACACCCCGTCGTGCCGGCCGAGCACGCGCCCGGCGGAATCCGCGATGACGCCCGGCCGGGCAAGCCCGCCGCAGTTTTCGCGGATAAACGCGGCGTATCCCTCCCCGCCCACGAAGCAGAGATCCTGGCTATCCGGCTTCTGGAAGTTCGGCAGCCCGTGGCGCTCGGCCGCCGCGCGGACCTCGGGCTTCGTAAAGCCTCCGCAGGGGAGCAGCAGGTGCGAAAGCTGCTGCTGGCTGAGCATATAGAGCACATAGGTCTGATCCTTGCGCAGGTCGGCGCTGCGGCGCAGCGCAAGCTCGCCTTCGGGCGTTTTGTACAGCGTGGCGTAATGGCCTGTGGCGATGAAATCGGCGCCCAGCGCGAGCGCCTTTTGCAGCATCGCCTCGAATTTGACGTGCGCGTTGCAGGCGATGCAGGGGTTCGGCGTGCGGCCCTGCATGTATTCGCGGAAGAAATAGTCGATCACCTCGCGGCGGAACACGTCGCGCATGTTGAGCACGTAATGCGGGATGCGGAGCACCTGGCAGACCGCGCGCGCGTCGTCCACGTCGGTGACGGAGCAGCAGGTGCGCGTGGTTTTCAGGCCGCATTCCTCCGAAGCCCATACGTTGAGGGTCACGCCGATCACCTCGTACCCCTGCTCCTTCAGCAGGGCGGCGGCGGCGGAACTGTCCACGCCGCCGCTCATGGCGACAATCACTTTCTGAGCCATGCGGAATCGCAGCCTCCTTCCTGCATAAAATCCGTTTTCACTGGTTGCATTCGAGCATCCGGCGCAGGCTCCCGGCGGCGCGCGTACGCACGCTTTCCTCCACCTCCACGGCATTTCGGTTTTCGCTCAGCGCGCGGTGGACGCTGCCGAGCGACGTCAGCTTCATATTGGAGCAAACCAGCCGCGGCGTGAGCAGGAAAAACTCCTTGCCGGGGTTGTCCTGCTTCAGCTTGTGAAGAATCCCCATTTCGGTGCCGATTACGAAACGGCGGCTGCCGTTTTCGGCGCAGAAGCGAATGATCTCGCTGGTGCTGCCTACAAAATCGGCCAGCTCGCAGACCTCCGGCCGGCATTCGGGATGCACGGCCACGGGCGCGTCCGGATACTGCCGGCGCGCGGCTTCCACCTCGGCCGCTCCGAAGCGGTTGTGCGTCACGCAGCCCCCCGGGAACAGCACCAGATGCTTTTCCGGCACCTGCGCGGCGACGTAGCCGCCCAGGTTTTGATCCGGCACAAAGAGGATTTCCCGCTGCGGAAGGCTCCGCACGATCTTTACCGCGTTCGAAGAGGTGCAGCAGACGTCGCACTCGGCCTTCACCTCCGCGGAGGTGTTGATGTAGCACACCGCCGGCGCGCCCGGGTGTTCGCGTTTGAGCCGGAGAACGTCCTCGGGCGCGATGGAATCGGCCATCGGGCAGCCCGCGGCGGCTTCCGGCAGCAGAACGGTCTTTTCCGGGGAAAGAATCTTGGCGCTTTCCGCCATGAACCGTACGCCGCAGAAAACGATCACGGGCGCCTTGCTTTCCGCACAGATACGGCTGAGATAGAAGGAATCGCCTACCGCATCGGCAATATCCTGCACTTCATCGACCTGGTAATTGTGCGCGACGATCAGCGCGCCGCGCTCTTTTTTCAGACGCCGAATCTCCCGCGTCAGATCCGCCATTTGGAACAATCCTTTCGTACCCCCCGCACGCGGCGGCGCCGCGGCAAACCAAGTGGAGGCGGGCCCGCAGCTGCTTGCTTTGTCGCGCACGCGTTTTCCGCGCGCCGCATTCCGCTTATGCCTGTAAAGCCCGTTCAATTTATTTGTAAAAAGTCAGCGTATTTTATTATAGCCTTCCGGCCCGCACATTTCAACCGGAGGCTTTCCGTTCGGGTTTTTGCCAGTTTTTTTTTGGGAAGTGTGGCTAATCCGGAGAGAATATGATATAATAGGCAAGATAAGTCGCGGTGCGCCTCGGTACGCTTCGGTACGCCGAGCGCACGCAATACTAGGAGGATGTTAAATGAGTCTGACCAGCTCCAATAAAGTCGACGCAGGCAAAGTCGAACTTGAAATTACCGTAGACCAGGACGCCTTTCAAAAAGCGGTTTCCGATGCCTTCCGGAAGAATGCCAAGCGCATCAGCGTTCCGGGGTTCCGCAAGGGCAAGGCTCCTCGTCATATCATTGAACAATATTATGGGGAAGGCGTTTTCTACGAGGATGCGGTGAATGCCGTATACCCCTCCGCTTATGAGGACGCCGTGAAGGAAGCCGGCATCGACCCGGTGGATCGCGCCGATATCGAAGTCGTTTCGGTGGGCAAGGAAGGCCTGAAATTCAAGGCGAAGGTTACGGTGAAGCCCGAAGTGGAAATCGGCGCATATAAGGGCCTCAATGCCGTGAAGAAGATTTATACCGTCGGCGAAGCCGAGGTGGACCACGAGATCGGCCATATCCGCGAGCGCAACGCGCGCATCATCACCGTGGAAGACCGCGCGGCCCAGAAGGGCGACAGCGCCGTGATCGATTACGAGGGCTTTTTGGACGGCACGCCGTTCGAAGGCGGCAAGGATGAAAAGCATGAGCTCGAGCTCGGCTCGGGCAGCTTCATCCCCGGCTTCGAGGAGCAGGTGGAAGGCCACAAAACCGGCGAAGAGTTCGACGTGAACGTCACGTTCCCGGAACAGTACCACGCGAAGGAACTGGCCGGCAAGCCCGTCGTTTTCAAGGTGAAGCTCCACGAGATCAAGGCGCACGAGCTTCCGGAGCTGGACGACGAGTTCGCCAAGGACGTCAGCGAGTTCGACACGCTGGAAGCCTATAAAGAGGACGTGAAAAAGCACCTTCAGGAATCGCAGGACGAAAAGTCCAAAAGCGACCTTGAGGACGCGCTGCTCGATCAGGTGATCGGCACGCTGAAAGCCGAAATCCCGGAGGTCATGATCGAAAACGAGATCGACCACATGGTGAACGATTTCGATTACCGCCTGCAGATGCAGGGCCTGAACGTGAAAACCTATCTCCAGTACACCGGCATGGAGATGGCCGCGTTCCGCAGCGGATTTAAAGAATCCGCGGAAAAGCAGGTAAAGATCCGCCTCGCGCTCGAGAAGATCGCGAAGCTCGAAAACCTGGAAGCCTCCGACGAGGAGACCGAGGCCGAATACAAGAAGGACGCCGAGCGCTACAACGTGGATCTCGCCAAGATCAAGGACGTTCTGCGCAAAGAGGACGTGGTGCACGATATCCTCATGGGCAAGGCCATCGACCTTGTGAAGGAGCAGGCGGTCGTCACCGAAGAAGCCGCTCCCATCGAACCGCATCATCACGGCCACGACGACGGCGAGACGGAAGTCGAAACCGAAGCCGAAGCCGATATCGAAGAATAATAAAATTCCGCGGCAACATGCCACCGGCAGGATGCCGCCGGCGTCGCGCCGCTTTGTTTGAGAAGCCCGCGGGAGGGCAATATCCGGGTGATTGCTTTCCCTGCCGCGAATGCGGCCGGGCGGGCACCCGTACATGCTTTTTTGTCAAGGAGTGATTAAAATGAGTCTGGTACCAATGGTAATCGAGCAGACGAATCGGGGAGAGCGTTCGTACGATATCTTTTCCCGTCTGCTGAACGACCGCATCGTCATGCTTTCCGAGGAGATCAACGACACCACGGCGAGCCTTGTGGTGGCACAGCTGCTTTTTCTTGAGGGGCAGGACCCCGATAAGGACATCCAGCTGTATATCAACAGCCCCGGCGGGTCCATCACGTCCGGCATGGCGATCTTCGACACCATGCAGTATATCAAGTGCGACGTTTCCACTATCTGCGTCGGCATGGCCGCGAGCATGGGCTCGTTCCTCCTTGCGGCGGGCGCAAAGGGAAAGCGGTTCGCTCTGCCCAACAGCGAGATCATGATCCATCAGCCGCTCGGCGGCACGCAGGGGCAGGCAACCGATATCAAGATCCATGCCGAGCACATCATCCGCATCCGCAGCAAAATGAATCAGCTGTACGCCGAATTCACGGGCAAGCCGGTTGAGGTGATCGAGCACGACACCGACCGGGATAATTTCCTGACCGCCGAGGAGGCTGCCGCTTACGGTCTTGTGGATAAGGTGATCTACAAGAGATAAGGTTGGTGAGGTATGGCTAAGTTTGAAGACCGCCGGGTTATCAAATGCTCTTTCTGCGGCAAACCGCAGGAACAGGTTAAACGGCTGATTGCAGGCCCCGGCGTCTACATCTGCAACGAGTGCATCGAGCTTTGCCTGAGCATTCTGGAAGACGAGAACATCGTCGAACGTCCGCAGATCAGCAAAGACGACAAGAACATCACGCTTTCACGCCCCAAGGAGATGAAAGCGATGCTCGACGAGTACGTAGTCGGGCAGGACGATGCCAAGGTTTCGCTTTGCGTCGCGGTTTACAACCATTATAAACGCATCTTTTTCTCCGAACCCGGCGACGTGGAGCTTCAGAAGAGCAATATTCTGCTCCTCGGCCCCACGGGCGTGGGCAAAACGCTGCTGGCGCAGACGCTGGCGCACATGCTCAACGTGCCGTTCGCCATTGCGGACGCCACCACGCTCACGGAAGCGGGCTATGTGGGCGAGGATGTGGAGAATATCCTGCTGCGCCTGATCCAGGCCGCCGATTACGACGTGGAGCGCGCGGAAAAGGGCATCATCTACATCGACGAAATCGATAAGATCGCCCGCAAGTCCGAGAATCCCTCCATCACGCGCGACGTGAGCGGCGAGGGCGTACAGCAGGCGCTGCTGAAAATCCTCGAGGGCACCGTTTCCAACGTGCCTCCCATGGGCGGGCGCAAGTATCCGCATCAGGAGTTTATCCAGATCAACACGAAGGATATCCTCTTCATCTGCGGCGGCGCGTTCGACGGATTGGAAAAGATCATCGGCAAGCGCGTATCCACAACATCGCTCGGCTTCGGCGCGGATATCCGCAGCAAGAAGGAGCAGGACACCGGCACCATTATGAAACAGGTGATTCCGCAGGATCTCGTCCACTTCGGGCTGATTCCCGAGCTGGTGGGCCGCCTGCCCGTAATCACCACGCTTTCGTCGCTGGACCGCAAAGCGCTCATCAGTATCCTCACCACGCCGAAGAACGCCATTCTCAAGCAGTATATACGGCTGCTCCAGATGGACGGCGTGACGCTGGAGTTCGACGACAGCGCCCTCAACGCGGTGGCGGATCTCGCCATCGAACGCGAAACGGGCGCGCGCGGCCTGCGGGCCATCATGGAGGACATCCTCACGAGCGTGATGTTCGACGTTCCCTCCGACCCGACCATCGAGAAGATCACCATCACGGGCGACTGCGTGAAAAAGCTGCAGCCGCCGGCGCTGGTATACAATCCCGATAAAAAGTCTCCGCGTATGCTGCTTTCTTCGCATAAGGCGCCGCCCAAACGCCGCGAGAACGCGTCGTAACGGCTCTGCCGCATCACGATACGAATACGAAAAACCCGGCAGCCAATCGGCTGCCGGGTTTTTGTTGTGCATGGGAGGCCCCGCGGTTTTTTATTTATCCGGGTTCAGGGCCTTTATCTGATTCAGCATCGTGTCGGAAGCGGGAACGTAAACCGTCGGAATTTTGGAGGACTGGATTTGGACGCTCAGAAACGGCTGGTTCAGATCCACCGGTTTTCCGAGAACCGGGAGCAGCAAAGCAATCAGTTTTTGCGTGTTGGCGGAACCGGCGCTTCCGGAATCGAACACATAGCCCTGCTGCTTTGCGCCGCCGAAATCGTCGTCCGGGGAATACCATTCGATGGCTAACTGGCTGTTGGAAAGGTCGCCGTTCAGCGCGGCTTTGACTTCAGCCAGATTTTCCTGGTTCATCAGGCTGAAAAACAGGGCGGCCGTTTTGGGAAGCAAGGAAGTGATGGCGTAGTAGCTGGAGTAGTTCTCCATGCCGATGTTCCCCACAACGTGGATGCCGCCGCCGAGCGAGAGGATATTTTGGCCTCCGGCGGCGTGATAACCGGATGGAACGGCCAGTTTCTGCGCATCGCCCAGGCTTTCGTATTCCGAACGATAGCTCTGCCAGAGCTGTTCGGCCTGATTTTGGGTGAACGCCCCGCTGCTCACCTGCAGGACGCCGCTTTCGGGCGGCAGCTCTATTTCGGCGGCCGTATAGGCGGCGTCGGACTGCAGGGCGGCGGAGAGGGAGGCTGCTTCCGAGTTTGAAAGATAGAGCTTGCGGTAGAGGTTTCCGCCGCTTTTCAGCCGGAACGTCACGTTATAGCCAGTGAGCGAATCGGATTCATACGGAGCATAGACGGAACCGTATTTTTTGACGGACGCGATGTTGGTATCCAGCACCTGCAGCAGCGCGTTCTTCACGACCGCGTCCTTCACGGTGAGCCGCTGCAGCAGCAGGTTGTTGTAGCTGTCCGAGTCGTAGTCGTACGTATTGGAATCGGAGGCGAGCGTTACGCCCGCCACCTCGCTTGCGGCGGGGCGGTCGCTGAGTGTCAGCGTGCGGGCGCTCTGGATCGTGACGCCGAAGACGATATCCAGCGCCGCCAACACGAGCAGAAACGGCGTGGCCGAAAGCAGGTTTTTCGGCTTTTTGGTGGTGAGCAGCTCGAACAGATAGTACACCAGCAGCGTAACGGCGGCGACGGTGATGACGGCGAAGCCCTCGTTCGACCATGTAAAATGCGTCGTGCTGAGGAGAATCACCGGGATGACCAGAGAGAACGGCAGCGCGATGGCGCAGCGGTAAACGTGCTGGAGCGCGCGGTTCGGCGCGCTGCGCTCCGCCGTTTCGGAGCGGCGCCGGTGAAAGAACAGGCAGGCCAGAGCGCCGTAAATCAACGCGAGAACGACGGTATACAGTACCGCGGGCAGCGAAGTGAACAGGCTGCCGGTATTCACGCCGAACACGGTGCCCCCAAGCCCCAGCAGCAGCCGGACGGGGATGTTCAGGTTGGGGTTGAGCAGCCCGCCGATGTGCCGCATATCGATGATCTGAATCGTGGAATTCAAAACGACGTTATACACCGTGATCATGAAGCGGGGCAGCAAGAGAAACAGCCCGTACAGAATGAAATTGGAGAACGCGGTTCCCGTGACGCTCATGGCCAGCAATGCGCAGGCCGTCACGAGCAAAACGCCCGAAAAGAGCGTGAGCAGCGCAAACGGCACCGCGCCGGGCACAAACACCGCGCCGAACGCCGTGTAAAGCGCCCAGCCCGCCAGAACAGGGAACACAACGACGGCCGCGCCCCAGATCAGCACGGCAAGCGTGAAATTCACAAACAGGCTTTCCCGCGTGTGCGGCAGAGCATGGTAAAAATCCGAACCGTTTCGGTGGTTTAAAAACGAGAACAGTGTGTGCGCGAGCACGAACGGCGCGATGTATAGGATCGGCAGCAGCCACTCGGCCAACATTTCGACGGAAACGATGCCGAGCCGGACGTTTTGGTTCGTGCGGGCCATGCCCATGAAGAGGGCGGGCAGGCAGGTGAACAGCAGGGAAACGAGCAGCAGCACGATGCCGGGCACGCGGATGCGCCGCAGGCCCTCTAAAATCAGCCCGCGGCTGAAGAGCTGCTTTTTCATCAGTACGACCTTCCTTTCGCATCCAACCGGATTTATTGCAGCGGCGCCTGAAACGCGTAGCCCAGGGCGTCCATTTCGTGCACGAACACTTCCTCCAGCGTGAGCGGGAGCGCTTCCAGAAGCACGGGGCTCATGGCGCGCAGCGTTTCCAGCGTCTTTTCACGGTCGCCCCGCACGATGAAGTTAGCCACGGAGCCTTTCTGCGCGTAATCGAGAAGTAGGATGCCTTCGAACCGCTTGCGGTCGAACGGTTCGCCGAACGCCACCTGGATTTTGAACAGCGAGGTTTTCAGGTGCGCAACGTCGCTTTCGAACAGGATTCCGCCCTTGTGCAGCAGCGCGAGCTGGTCGCAGGTGTCCTCCAGCTCCCGCAGACTGTGGGAGGCGAGCACGGCCGTGCAGTTCCGGTCGCATACGTCGTTGTACACCACGTTTTTCACAAGGTTGCGCATCACAGGGTCCAGCCCGTCGAAGGTTTCGTCGAAAAAAATATAGTCCGGGTTCGTGGAGAGCGCGAGGATCGTGGCAGCCTGCCGACGCATGCCTTTGGAAAACGTGGCGAGGTTTGCCTTGGGGCTGAGGCCGAAGGCTTTTACCAGGCTGTTGTACCGTTCCGTGCTGAAATCCGGGTGGACGCTCCGGTACAGCAGCGCCATGCGGTCCATATTCGATTGCGGAAGGAAAAACAGCTCGTCGGGCACAAAGGCGAAATGCCGCTTGGCGGCGGGGTTTTCGTATATCGGTTCGCCGTCGAGCGTCACGGAACCGCCGTCCGGCCGGTAAACGCCCGCGAGCAGCCGCAGAAATGTGGATTTGCCCGCGCCGTTGGAGCCGACGAGGCCGTAGACGCACCCTTGCGGGATGGTGCAGCTCAGTTCCCGGAGCGCCGTGAAACCGCCGAATTTTTTGGTAAGCTTCTCCGCCTGAATCATGGTGGAACTCCTCCTTTTTCTTTGGCATTTTACAGCGGTTCCGAAGAAGATTGCAAAAGTCCATTCCTTATCTCGATCTCGACCATATCTTGCCCCTCGGAAACGCCGGTACTTTTCAGAAAATGCCGCGGGGCGTTTACACGCCCGTAAAAGCCGCCGGGTGCTTTTATCCGGGGCCGCGCACGCGCTCCGCATCGCGGAAGGCGCGCCGCACTTCTTCCTGGACGCCGGCTTCCGGCGCGCCGGAAAGAGCGAGCCAGTAGGACGCCTCGTAAACGGCCTGCAGGCTGCCCGAAACGGTTTTGCCGATGCGCTCGCGCGCGTCGTCCGCAACGAACCGCCCTACGCCGGGCACGGAAAAGGTGATGTGCGCGTTTTCCAGTTCGCCGTAAGCTTTCTGGATGGTGTTCGGGTTCACCGAAAGCTCCGTGGAAAGCGCGCGGACGGACGGAATCTGCTCGCCGGACCGAAAGCTCCCGGCAAGGATGAGCTTTTTGAATTCCTCGATGATTTGCTCGTAAACGGGCTGCCCGGATTGTTTATCGATATTGAGCATCCACGCGGTCCCCCTTTCGAAGTGACCCAACTGTACTAGTACGAATGGTACACTTGGAGTATAGCCGCTTCCCGCGCGGCTGTCAAGCGGGAAAGCGCGGAAAACGGAAAAATCCGGAATCTGGCGGAAAAGGGCGCGGGGTGCGCTATCTGCCGAGCGTCCCTTCGCGGAACGCGCGGGCGAAGCCCACCTCCGGCAGTTCTACCGTTTTGCCTTTCAGATAGGAGAGCGCGCCGGCATCGGAAGCAAAATCGAACGCGACCTTGTAGGCGCACAGCGCCTGATGCGTGAAGCCGTAAGGCGCGTCGAGCGCGTTGCGCCCGTATTTTCCGTCGCCCAGCAGCGGGTGGCCGGCGTAAGCGAGCTGCGCGCGGATCTGGTGCGTGCGGCCGGTGAGCAGCTCCACCTCCACGAGGCTGAGGGCGTTTCGTTCCCCGAGCACACGGTAGCGCAGGCTCGCGGAAAGATCGCCCGGCCGGCGGCTTTCGTGTACGTAAACGCGCTTTTCGGCGGAATCCTTTTCCAAAAAGCCCTCGAGCACGCCCGCTTTTTGCTTGAACACGCCGTGTGCAAGGCAGAGATAGAACTTTTTCACTTCGCGCAGACGGATCTTCTCGTTGAGAATGCGCAAAGCCTCGGCGGTTTTGGCCGCGAGGACAAGGCCCTCCGTGTTGCGATCGATGCGGTTGCACAGCGCGGGCGCAAACGAGAGCTCGTCCGCAGGGTCGTACTCGCCCTTTTCGTACAGATAATGCCGGATGCGCGCGATGAGCGTATCCGCACTGCCGCGGTCGTCCTCGTGCACCACAAGCCCGGGGCGCTTGTAAACGAGAAGCACGTTCGCATCCTCGTAAACGGCGTCGATGCGGGCGGGCGCGTGCAGGAAGGCGTTTTCGCCGCCGGGGGAGAAAAATTCATCCCCGATATAGAGCTGGATGCGGTCGCCCTCCGCAAGGCGCGCGGCAATATCCGCGCGCTTGCCGTTGCGCTTGATGCGTTTGAGGCGCAGGTATTTATACAGCAGCGCCTGAGGCAGCGACGGCACCGCTTTCTGCAAAAATTTATCCAGCCGCTGGCCGGCGTCGTTTTTTTTGATTTCGAATTCCCGCATCGTGCAAACCGTCCTTTTGTTTTCGCTGTTCCGGGCCGGACTGTGTGGGCCGAGCCGTGCAAATCCGCTCCCGGCCGGTACGCTTTATTATAGCATAATCCGGCCTGCGGCGGCAGGGGCTTTCGAAGGCGGAAACCGTTTGCATGTTCCCGGAGAAATGAGTATAATAAATCTGCGGCAGGCCGCTGCGGCGGCGCGGAAACAGCGGGCCGGAGGAGACGGCGGAGATGGAAAAACAGGGAAGAAAAGACGGCCTTACGGAAAACGCAGAGCGCGAAGCGCAGCTGCACGCCGGGCACCGGGAACGGCTGAAGGAACGCTTTCTCGCCGAAGGCATCGACCATTTCGAATCCCACAACATATTGGAACTGATTCTGTTTTACGCCGTTCCCCGCAGGGACACCAACGAGCTGGCGCACCGGCTGCTCGCTGCGTTCGGCGGTTCCCTCGTGCGCGTGCTCGACGCGCCGGTGGAGGAGCTTTGCCGGGTGGACGGCGTGGGGCGCAGCACGGCGCTGCTGATCAAGCTGTTCCCGGAGGTCTGCCGCCGGTATCTCACGGAGCTCCGCGGGCCGGGCGAGATCATCGGCTCTTCACGGGACGCGGCCAAAATCCTGATTCCGCTGTTCTTCGGCCGCACGGGCGAAATGGTGGTGCTGCTCTGCCTGGACGCCAAAGGCAGAGTATTGTTCTGCAACCCGGTGTTCGAGGGAACGGTGAACGCCGCGGCCGTGGGAGTGCGGCGCGTGGTGGAGATCGCCGTGCGTTATAATGCCACCGATCTCATTCTGGCGCACAACCACCCGGGCGGGCTGGCCATCCCCTCGGAGCAGGATATCCTCGTTACCCAAAAAGTGGCGGACGCGCTGAAAACGGTGGGCGTTTCGCTGCTCGACCACCTGATCGTGGCGGAAACCGATTGGGTTTCGCTTGCCGCTACGCCCACGCTGCGCGGCCTGTTTCCGCGCCGCGAGGGCTTTGTGCTCTGAGCCTGGTCGTATTCCGAGCCTGGAATCGTATTCTGGATTGGAATGGATAAAGAAATATTCACGCGGTGGGTTGCCGGAAACGGCCGTCCGTGCTATACTATATAGGAACGGTGTTCCTTATAAAGTAAAACAAGAGCGCGTAACGCGGTTCCGGTTCGGCCCACAAACGCCGCCCGGAACCGAATTGCCGCAAACAGAAGGATTCACGGAGTAATACGGAACAGTATGGATCATTTTAAACTGGTATCCCAATATAAGCCCACGGGCGACCAGCCCGAGGCCATCGCACAGCTCACCCAGGGCGTGCTGCGGGGCGACCGGGAGCAGACGCTGATGGGCGTTACGGGCTCGGGCAAAACCTTCACGATGGCGAACATCATCGCCAACGTGAACAAGCCCACGCTGGTGCTGGCACACAACAAAACGCTGGCGGCGCAGCTCTGCAGCGAGTTCAAGGAGTTTTTCCCGGAAAACGCCGTGGAATACTTCGTGAGTTACTACGATTACTACCAGCCGGAGGCATATATCCCGCAGACGGATACCTACATCGAGAAGGATTCGTCCATCAACGACGAGATCGACAAGCTGCGCCATTCGGCCACGTCGTCCCTTTCGGAGCGGCGCGACGTCATCATCGTTTCGAGCGTGTCCTGCATCTACAGCCTTGGCGACCCGATCGACTACCGCAACATGGTGGTTTCGCTGCGCCCCGGCATGGTGAAGAACCGCGACGAGGTGACGCGCAAGCTGGTGGAAATCCAGTACGAGCGCAACGATATCAGCTTCACGCGCAACAAATTCCGCGTGCGGGGCGACGTGATCGAAATTTTTCCCGCCTATTCGGGTGAAAACGCCGTGCGCATCGAGTTTTTCGGCGACGAGGTGGACCGCATCACTGAGATCAACGCCCTCACGGGCGAGGTCAAAGGCACGCTGAGCCATATCGCCATCTACCCGGCGTCGCATTACATCGTGCCGCGCGATAAAATGGAAGCCGCGCTCGTGGATATCGAGCAGGAAATGGAAGAACGCGTGGCGTATTTCAAAAAAGAGGGCAAGCTGCTGGAGGCGCAGCGCATCGAGCAGCGCACCAAGTACGATATGGAGATGCTGCGCGAGGTGGGGTTCTGCAGCGGCATCGAAAACTATTCCCGCGTGCTCTCCCGCCGCGCGCCCGGCAGCGCGCCGTTCACTCTCATCGATTACTTCCCGAAGAACGATTTTTTGCTGTTCGTGGACGAATCCCATGTGACGCTGCCGCAGGTGCGGGGGATGTACGCGGGCGACCGCGCGCGTAAGGATACGCTGATAAACTACGGCTTCCGGCTGCCCTCGGCCTACGACAACCGCCCCCTCAATTTCGACGAATTCTGTGCGCGTATCCACCAGGCGGTGTACGTAAGCGCCACGCCTGCGGAATTCGAGCGCACGCGCTCCGCGCAGGTGGTGGAGCAGGTGATCCGCCCCACGGGCCTGCTGGACCCGGAAATCTCCGTGCGGCCCACGGAAGGGCAGATCGACGACCTCATCTCCGAAATCAACACGCGCGCCGAGCGGAAGGAGCGCGTGCTCGTAACGACGCTTACCAAAAAGATGGCCGAGGATCTGACGCACTACCTCGAGGGTGTGGGCATCCGGGTGCGCTACATGCACCACGACATCGAAACCATCGAGCGCATGGAGATCATCCGCGACCTGCGGCTCGGGGAATTCGACGTCCTCGTGGGCATCAACCTGCTGCGCGAGGGGCTGGATATCCCGGAGGTTTCGCTCGTGGCCATTCTGGACGCGGATAAAGAGGGTTTCCTGCGCAGCGAAACGTCGCTGATCCAGACGGTGGGGCGCGCGGCCCGCAATGCGCAGGGCACCGTCGTCATGTATGCCGACTCGGTCACCGATTCCATGGAGCGCGCCATCGACGAAACGCTGCGCCGCCGGGGCATCCAGCAGCGCTACAACGAGGAGCACGGCATCACGCCCAAAACCATCGTCAAAGACGTGCGCCAGATCATCGAGATCAGCTCGAAGGAGGACAGCAGCGACCGCAAATCCTTCAAAAAGCTCCCGCGCGCCGAGCGGGAAGCGATGCTCCAAAAGCTCGAAAAGGAAATGCGTGCGGCGGCCAAGCTGCTGGAATTCGAACAGGCCGCGTTTTTACGCGATAAAATCAAGGAACTGCGCGGCGCGAACTGAGCGCCGGCTTCAGCGGAGCGGCTTGCGGGGGTCTTGGCCCGCGGGGCGCGGCCCCGCATTTTTTTTCGGAGGGTTTGCGCATGTCGAAAAACACCATCGTCATCAAGGGGGCGCGCGAGCACAATCTCAAGAACATCGATCTTGTGCTTCCGCGCGACAAACTGATCGTTTTCACCGGGCTTTCGGGCAGCGGCAAATCGTCGCTCGCGTTCGATACCATCTACGCGGAGGGGCAGCGGCGCTATGTGGAGTCGCTTTCCTCCTA
>JAEWAU010000002.1 GCA_023391535.1 Bacillota bacterium
GCGGCACCCGGCGTGCGCGGGCACCGGCTGCGGGCAGCTCAACCGCACGGGAAAGAAGTAAAAAAAGTGGAGAAATAGAAGAGGAGAAAAGAAGAATAAGAAAAAGAGAAGGGAAAAAAGGAGGAAGGACAAAATGCTGTGGTATCAGGGGAAACGGATGGATCACTCGATCTGAGACTTCGTGTAATAGCCGCTGGTGATCAGGATCTTATCGTAGTTGCTCTTATCCACGTAAACCGGCGCGAGCAGCTCGGTGGGAACGACCTTGACGCCGTTGTTGTAAGTCTTGCTGTCGTTTGTTTCCGGGGTCTTGCCGTTTTCCATATCGTCGATCATGGTAACGACCTGGGAAGCCAGGTTGCGGGTATCCTTAAAGATGGACATCGACTGCTGCCCGGCGATGATCGCCTTGACGTTCGGGATATCGCAGTCCTGGCCGGTGAGCACCGGGTAGGGCTTGTCGGCCGTGCCGTAACCGGCGGTCTTGAGGGAAGCGACGATGCCGATGGCGAGGCTGTCGTTCGGGGAGAGGACGGCGTCGAGCTTGGTGCCGCCCGCGTAGTTGGCGGTGATGAGGTTATCCATGCGGGACTGTGCCGTGGCGGAAGTCCAGTTGGCGATAGCCACGGTGTTGAAATCCTTCTGCCCGCTCTTGACGACCAGCGTACCGTCGTCGATGTAGGGCTTGAGGACGCTCATGGCGCCGTTATAGAAGAAGGTGGCGTTGTTGTCGCCCGGGTCGCCCGCGAAAACTTCGATGTTGAACGGGCCTTTGTTGGTCTTGAGGCCGAGCTTGTCGACGATGAACTGCCCCTGCATCTCGCCGACCTTGAAGTTGTCGAACGTGGCGTAGTAATCGACGTTGGGTGTCTTCATGATCAGGCGGTCGTAAGCGATGACCTTGCAGTTGTTGTCTTTGGCGGTTTTGAGCACGTCGGTGAGGGTGGAACCGTCGATGGCCGCGATGACGAGAATCTTGTCGCCTTTCGTGATCATGTTGGTGATCTGCGAGATCTGCGTGTTGACGTCGTTGTTCGCGTACTGCGTCGTCACGTCGTAGCCCTTCGCCTGGAGCTGCTTGGTGATGTTGGAGCCGTCCTGGTTCCAGCGCTGCAGCGACTGCGTGGGCATGGACACGCCGACCTTCACTTTTTTGCTCCCGGCGGAAGTGCACGCCGATGCGGAGAAAACGATGCCAAGGGTGAGGACCACCGCTGAAACAGATTTGAGCAAATACCCTTTTTTCATTACAGATCCTCCGTTCCGTGTATGTTGGTTGGTTCCCGCGACGAAAGTTCGATGCCGCCGGAAAGCGGCTGGCCCGCTTTCCCCGCCGCGGCCGGGAACACCGCCGCTTTGGCAAGAGAGTGAGAAAATCCGGGATGTCAAAAATCTTTTTTGGTGCGGTTATTATTTTAGCCTGTTTCACCAGTTTTGTCGCTGCATTATCTTTCGATTATCTGGAATTTATTATCCGTTTCGCTTCTATGCCGATGTTCGCTAGCATTTTATTATGGTGGATTCCGGTAAGATGCACCCGCGCTTTTATCCAATGCGACGGAACGGACCGGATGGAACATTAAAAACATGTTGACTTCGCACAAGTTGCATCCTATACTAAATGCAGCTTATAGCAATTCCATTAAAATTTGAGAGAAGCCGGCTTTCGTCTGTCCGCCTCCGGCGAAAAGGCGAAATACCCCGGAACGGCTCAATCTTTTCTGGAAATGCCGTAGCCCGTTTTCCGGGGAAAAACGCAGCGGAAATGTGGAGGACGACGAATGAAGCGGATTCTGAATATCGCGCTCACCGTGCTGATCGTCGGCTTCCTGGCCACCTTTATCGGATATTCCGCCGGGCTGCGCGGGGCCGGAGCCGCCGCCCCGCTTCTGGGAAGCGCGGAGAAAAGCGATTCCGCCCCCGCGCTCAAGTATCATTTCGCGGTGATCACGGACAACACGGGGGATGCGTTCTGGCAGTCGGTTCACAGCGGGGTGACGCAGGCGGCGCAGAAATACGGCGCCGCCGTGGAATTCAGCGGCTCCCTCGTCAAGAACAGGGATGAGGAAATAAAGGACATGCAGATCGCCACCGCCAGCCGCGTGGACGGAATCGCCCTCTATGTCACCGACCGCAGCCGCTTCACGCCGCTCATCAATAAAGCGATGGCGCAGGGCATCCCCGTGGTCACCATCGAATCGGACGACGCGGCGAGCCGGCGCAGCGCCTACGTGGGGCCGAACAGCTATTCCGTCGGCCTGCTGGAGGCGAATCTCGCCGGGCAGGCGAGCGCGGAGTGGAAAAGCGACGCCAAAGCGGCCCTGATTCTGGGCGGCAACTATGTAAACGACAACGACGCCCGCCAGGCGCTGCTTTCCGGCTTCTCCGAGGGGCTGAAGGCGCTCCCGCACGTCCGGCTCCTGAAGACGGAATCCGCCGATTCGGGGTATTTCGGCGCGGAGCTGTGCATCCGCGACATCCTGAGCAAATATCCCGGCGTGAATCTGGTGATTTGCACGGGCACCGACGACACGCTCGAGGTGATGCAGGTTCTGCTCGACCTCAACAAAACCCGGCAGGTGGAGCTGCTGGGCTACGGCAATACCGCGCAGCTGCGCGATTACATCCGAAACGGCGATCTCTACGGCTGCGTGTACGAGGACGGCTACGGTATGGGAGCCGAATGCGTCGAAGCGCTGACGCAGTGCGCGGACGGCCGCGCGCGTTCCGGCAACCGGGCTTATACGGGGGCGTACACCCTCACCAGGGATAATCTGGTGAGTTACTCCGGCACCCCCTGACCGGAGGACGAAGCGATGCGGAAAGAAAACGGGCGGGCGCAGGCCGCGGGGACGCAGGCGGCACGGGCAAAAGACGGGGGGAGGTGCGCCGCCGGCGCCGCCGCACGGGCGGGGCGG
>JAEWAU010000107.1 GCA_023391535.1 Bacillota bacterium
CCCCCCCCCCCCACCCCCGGCTTTTTCAGCGGTTGCATAAAAGACTGAGAAACGCTTCGGAACGTATCTTTCTTTTGGGAAAAAACGCAGGAGGAATACGATGGACCAGACGCCCGGCGGGTACGATCTCGCCAATCCCGCGGTGGTGCGGGAACTGCTCCGGCGCCACGGGGTGACGCTCTCCCACGCGCTGGGCCAGAATTTTCTCGTCAACCCCACGGTTTGCCCGCGCATGGCGGAGCTTGGCGGCGCGCGGGCGGACGTGTGCGCGCTCGAGATCGGGCCCGGGCTCGGGGTGCTCACGGCCGAGCTCGCGCGGCGCGCAAAAAAGGTGGCCGCCGTGGAGCTGGATGCGCGGCTGCTGCCGGTGCTGGCGGATACGCTCGCGCCGTTTCCGAACGTGCGCGTCATCCCCGGCGACGCGATGAAGCTCGACCTGCGCGCGCTGCTCACCGAGGAGTTCGGCGGCTGCGACACGGTGGTGTGCGCCAACCTGCCGTACTATATCACCTCGCCCCTGCTGATGCACCTGCTGGAATCGCGCCTGCCCATAAAAAGCGTTACGGTGATGGTGCAGAAGGAGGCGGCGCGGCGGTTGTGCGCGGAGCCGGGCACGCGCGAGGCCGGGGCCGTGAGCTGCGCGGTGCGCTATTATGCGCGCCCGCGCGTGCTGTTCGACGTATCCGCCGGCAGCTTTCTGCCGCCGCCGCGCGTGGATTCGAGCGTGATAAGCCTTACGCTGCTGCCGCGCCCCGCCGTGCAGGTGCGCGACGAAGCTCTGCTGTTCCGCGTGGTGCGCGCCGCCTTCGGGCAGCGACGCAAAACGCTGCAAAACGCTTTGTCCTCCGGCCTTGCGATTCCCAAAGCGGACGCGGAGGCCGCCTGCGCGCACACGGGGATCCCGCCCCAGATCCGCGGCGAACGCCTGACGCTCGAGCAGTTCGCGGCGCTGGCGGACGTTTTTGCCGGGGGCCGCTGAATCAGCCGTTCGCCGTGCGGCAGGCGAGCGCCGGGCGGCTTTTTTCCGCAATTTTTCGAAATCCGGGAAGATCCCGATAAAAGCTATTGCTTTTTTCGGGATACTTTATTAAAATAATAAATAAAGTGTCCGACGGCCGGATTTCTGTTCCGGGCGGCCGCCGGACGAACGGATATGCGGTGGAGAAAGGGTGCTGGTGCGGGAATGGATACGAAAAAATTAATCGCAGCCTTGGAAAAAGGGGGCGCTGGGTTCGCGCTGCTGTACGGCCCGCAGGAATCGGAAAAGCGGGAGCGCTGCCGCCGTGCGGCCGGGCAATTCGAGGGGCTGTTCGGAAATTTGCCGGGGTCCCGCCTGCTCAGCGTACCCGGGCGCAGCGAGGTGTGCGGCAATCATACCGACCACAATCACGGCCGTGTGCTGGCCTGCGCGGTGGATCTGGATATCGTTGCGGTGGCGGCGCCTTCGGGGGACGATACGGTGGTCATTCAGTCCGAGGGGTTCGAGCCCGATACCGTGCAGCTTCAGGAGCTCGGAAGGCGGGCGGACGAGAAGGGGCGCGCCTCGGCGCTCATCCGCGGGGTGTGCGCGCGCCTGAAGGAGCTGGGCTACCGGGTGGAGGGCTTTCGCGCCTACACCACCTCGAACGTGCTCAAAGGCTCCGGGCTTTCCTCCTCCGCGGCGTTCGAGGTGATGACGGCCCATATCATCAACGCGCTGTTCAACGGCGGCGGCATCGCCCCCGTGGAGATGGCGAAAGTGGGGCAGTATGCCGAAAGCGTCTACTTCGGCAAACCGTGCGGATTGATGGACCAAACCGCCTGCGCGGTGGGCGGCTTTGTGGCCATTGATTTCCGCGACCCCGCCGCGCCCGTGCTCGACCGGGTCGACTTCGATTTTGCCGGGGCGGGCCACGCGCTGTGCATCGTGGATACCCGGGGCGACCACGCGGACCTCAGCGACGATTACGCCGCCATCCGCGACGAAATGACCGCGGTGGCCGAAGAACTGGGGCACGGGCATCTGCGCGCCTGCAGCCGGGAAGAATTCGCCGCCCGCATCCCCGAGCTGCGCGTTAAGCTCGGCGACCGCGCGGTGCTGCGGGCCATCCATTTCTTCGGGGACGACGCGCGCGTGCCGCTGGAGGCCGCCGCGCTGCGCGCGGGCGATTTCGAGACGTTCCTGCGGCTGGTGAACGAATCGGGGCGGTCGTCCTACATGTACCTGCAAAACATCTATTCCCTCAAAACGCCGCGGCGGCAGGGGCTGGCGCTCGCGCTCGCGCTGGCGGAGCAGCAGCTCCAGGGCCGCGGGGCGTTCCGCGTGCACGGGGGCGGCTTCGCGGGCACCATTCAGGCGTTCGTGCCGCAGGAGCTGTATCCGTCTTTTTCGCGGGAGATGAACCGCGTGTTCGGCGCGGATGCCTGCCACCGCCTTTCCGTGCGCCCGGCGGGCGCCTACGCGTTCGATTTCGACTGATGCGAAGCTCCGGATCTTTATAAAATTCAGGCCGCGGCGGCAGGTGCTT
>JAEWAU010000015.1 GCA_023391535.1 Bacillota bacterium
CGCCCCAAAACCCACCCTAATTTCTTTTGCGCGCGGCCCCCGGCGCGCGGCTCACTGCGGCGGCAGCAGGCGGCGCGTCAGCGCCTCCATGCCGGCGTGCGCCTGCGCGAGATCGACGCCCGAAAGGTAGCAGCCCCGGACGATGGCGTCGTCCGCCTGCGCCTCCGAAAGGAGCAGCGACGCCTGGCCGAGCAGTTCGCGCGCGGCCTTATGGTTGAAGCCCAGGCGCGCTTTTTTGAAACGGAGCGTCTCGCAGTTGACGAACCGGCGCACGTTGATATGCCGGCAGGCGCGGCTTTCGATGCGGTAAAAACGGTTCGAGGTGAGGAAGGCGATGGAAAGCTCCGGCAGCAGCAGGTGCTCGGGATGCTCCGGCAGCAGGGCCGATTCGCAGGTTACGGCGTGCTGGCCGGCGGCCAGCGCCTTGACCCGCAGCGCCGTGAGCAGCAGAGAGCCCACGCCGTAATCGTCCTCGAGCAGAAACACCGTATCGTAGGAGCCGAGCACCGAATCGGCAAGCGAAACGACCCCGTCGCCGGAGACGCCCGTGAGGTAGCGCCGCGAGACGGACGCCGTGCCCTCGTGCCGCGCGAACAGGCGTTTTGCCAGGCCCGAGGCGTATTTCTCCACGGCCTCCGCATCGAGGTTTTCCAGCGCGATGCGGTATGTATCCGCCTGCAGGCTCGCCACGGCCGAAAGAAAGCGGTAGGCGCGGTCGTACTGCGCCGCGGCGCGGGCGGAAAACTGCAGGATGCGGTCGCGCTGCGCGGCAAGGCGGGCGCTGTCCGCGTCGCACAGGGAAACCTCTTCCTCCACCACGCCCGGATACTGCGGGACGATGGAGTGCGGCGGCATCGCATCCACCACGCAGAGCCTGCGCTCCGGAAGCGTCAGCGCGGCAACGCCGCCGGGGTCCGAAATGCAATGGAGGAACTCCACCCGTTCCCCCGCCGCCATGAGCGCCGTTCCCGCTTCGCTCAGCAGGCCCGAAGCCACGCCCGGCGCGCTTTTGAGCAGGTAGGCGCGCCATCCGCCGGCGGCGCTGTAGAGTTCCCCGAACCGCGAAACAAAACCGGAAGGCGTGTGCGCGCTCATAAAGAAATGGGCGGCCTTTTTCGGCAAAGGCAGATTCCGTTCCGTCTGCCCCGTAAGGGCGGCCTCGCTTTGCTGCATGGCAATCCCCCCGAACTCATCGGCATTCGGAACTCTCCGCGCGCGCAAAAACGCACGGCGTGAAAGAACACGCGGCGCGCAAACGCGGGCGGACAGGGCGCGGCCTCCTTCCGCAGGCGGAAAAGCCGTGCCGGCGAATGCTGTATTCCATGATATTCGCCGCAGGGGATGTGTGATACACGATTCGAGGGGGGTAAGCGGGCTCAGACAGGCGTATTTTTGCAGATTTCCCGGATTTTATCGCGCAATACGAGAAAATCTCCGAACGCGTCGGGCTTTTGGTTTGGGTTGCGCAGCAGCGCCGCCGGGTGCAGCGTGGCCATCATCCACACGCCGCCGCGCTCCGTCCACTGGCCGTGCTCCTTCGTGATGCGCAGGTCGGGTTTGATCAGCCGCATGCCCGCGATGCGCCCCAGGCAGACGATGATCTTCGGATGGAGGAGGGCCACCTGGTTGCGCAGCCAGCCGATGCAGGCGTCCTGTTCCTCGGGGAGCGGATCGCGGTTTTTGGGCGGGCGGCATTTCACCATGTTGGCGATGTAAATCATGTTGCGGTTAAGTTCCACGGCCAGTAGCATCTTATCGAGCAGCTGCCCCGCGCGGCCCACGAACGGCTCGCCTTTGAGGTCTTCCTGTTCGCCGGGGCCTTCGCCGATGAACAGGACCTCCGCGTCCCGGCGGCCCACGCCGAACACCACGTTGGTGCGGCCCTCGCACAGCGCGCAGTTGCGGCAGCTGCGGCAGCTGCTTTCCAGCTCATCCCAGTTTTCGTACATGGCAGGTTCCTCCCAAAAGGCTTCAAAATAACGGCTTTCGCGCATTCCGGCCGTATCCGGGCTTTTTCCCCATAAAAACACAAAGCGCGGACGCGAAACATCGCGGGCGCGAACGTCGCGCCGTACGTTTTCATTATACCACACAACACTGCCCCCGCCGCGCACAAAAAACAGGAGCGCCGCGAAGGAAGCAAAACTTCCCCCGCAAGCGCTCCCGCGCGTTTTTACACTGCCGCTTAACCTTGAAGCTGGGACTTTACCTGCTGAACCTCGCCGTCGTTCGCCATGGCGGCCGGTTTGTAGAAGCCTTTGGACTGCGCGAGCTGAAACAGCTCAAACTGGGAACATTCGCAGTTATTGCGGATCTGCTGGATGCAGGTGCGCAGATTGGGGTTCGCGCACTCCGAAATGGTGTTGGCATAGGTGGTCAGGCTGCTCTTGACGTTGCTGAGCGCGTCGTTGACCATCATTTTATCCTGTAGCATCGTATCCCTCCTCAGTTCAGGAACGTCATCAACTGCTGCATGGTTTTCTGGGCATCCGTGGCCGATTTCTCGAAGTAGGACTTAACCTGCGGATCCTGCGCCTGCTGCGCGTAGGACTGCATCTTCTGCCAGCTCATCTGGTGCGCCCCGATCAGGTGGCGCAGGTTCTGGAGCTCGACCTGGTTCAGCTGCGACATGGCAAAAACTCCTTTCTATGGAACGCGCGTCCCTTTATACTTCTCTCCGATGAAAAGCGGTCCGCGCGTCCCGATTTCACCGTTAGTATGGGAAT
This sequence comes from Bacillota bacterium, assembly GCA_023391535.1. Classification (GTDB taxonomy): domain Bacteria; phylum Bacillota; class Clostridia; order Oscillospirales; family Ethanoligenentaceae; genus JAEWAU01. The sequence continues at coordinate 2,727 of JAEWAU010000015.1, forward strand.
CCCGCCCGCGGATATGTATGGAATTCCACGGAAAGAATATTTTGGAAATTAAACGCCGCGGGCGGCATTGAAACCGTCCCGCGGCGCGCAAAGAAAACGCGGAAAGATACGAAGACGCGTTTACAGGCCTTCGAGCAGGCCCGGAAGAAGGCGGCTGTAGGCGCGAAACGCGCTGGGAAGCGCATAGCCTTCCCGCAATTCCGGCGCATTCACGAGCGCGGCGCCGGCCGGAAGCGCGCCAAACGACGCGGCGCGGATCAAAAACCCCTGCATGCGCCATTCCACATGCGAAAAAAGATGTTTGGACGCTTTGAGGGGCAGGACGGCGGGAGATTCCACACCGAGCGAAGCGGCGAAGCGCAGGGCCTCCTGTTCCGAAAGAAGACCCTCCGTGTTCGGCAGCTCCCACAGCCCGGCGAGCAATCCGTTTTCCGGGCGTTTTTGCAGCAGGACGCGCCCGCCGCCCACCGCCACGAACACGGTGCGCTCCTCCACACGCCGCGGTTTTTTGGCCTTTTTGCAGGGGAGCGCGGGGGCGGTGCCGGCGCGCAGGCCGAGGCACAGGACGGCGAGCGGGCAGCGGGAACACTGCGGCGCGCCGTTTGGCAGGCAGACCGTGGCGCCCAAATCCATCAGGGCCTGATTGAACGCGCCCATGCCCCGGGCGGGCCCGGCGCGCAGCGCGAGCGCCGCCGCCTCGCGTTTGGTCTGGGGGAGGGAAACGTCGCCGTGCGCGTCGAGAAGCCGCGCGAACACGCGCAGCACGTTGCCATCCACGGCCGGGACGCGCAGCCCGAACGCGATGGAGGCCACGGCGCCGGCCGTGTAATCCCCGAAGCCGGGCAGCTCGCGCAATGCTTCAAACGAAGCCGGAAGGCGGCCGCCGAAGCGCTCGCAAACGATTTGGGCCGCCTTTTGCAGGTTGCGCGCGCGGCTGTAATAGCCCAGGCCCTCCCAAAGCTTGAGCAGCAGCTCCGGGGAAGCGGAGGCGAGCGCGGGGATATCGGGCAGAACGGAGAGAAAACGCGTGAAATAGGAGAGCACAGCCTCCACGCGCGTCTGCTGGAGCATGATCTCCGATACCCACACGCGGTAAGGGGAAGGGCTGCTGCGCCACGGAAGCGCGCGGGCGTTCTCCTCATACCAGTTCATCAGCGGCTGCGCGATTTGCGCAAACGGGCTTTGATCGGTGAGAACCGGAAACACGCGGGACGCCTGCACGTCCTGCATGGTAACAGACTTCGCTTTTTTCGATACGGGCATGTTGCCGTCCTTTTCTGATTAATATTACTCTTATCGATCCGCGGCGCGGAAATTCGCAGCCTTTTCCGATAATGCCGCGGGCTCCTCTCAGTATACACCCGCGGCGGATTACCGCGAAAGACTGCCGCCCGCTTTTCCGTGCGGCGGCCTTGGATTTTCGCCGCAAATAAAAAGATGCGCAAAAAACGAAGAAAAGTGTTGACAACGGGCAACGTTTTTGGTATTATAAATGAGCGCCCTGCGGAAGGGGCAAAAAACCGAACATTTCTGATGCAAAACATCTTGACAATGCCTCCGGTTTTATGCTATACTGAAC
>JAEWAU010000026.1 GCA_023391535.1 Bacillota bacterium
CGCTTTGCCGGCCCCCCGTTTTTTTGCTGCTTTTTTTAACGCGTGGCAGGAACCCTGAAAAAAGCGCGGTTTTATCTGCTTTTAAATCGGATCTTTGCGTGCGATAAAAATTCGTGCCAGACAAAATCTGGTTCCTATATTGTAAAACGCAAACAACGCGCGTATAATATTGCAAAAGTTTTATTTTCTGCCTTTTTATGACCCGTGCGCGTCCATTTCGACGGCCAAAAGGGCGCGCTTCCCGTGTTCCCGCCGAATTTTGCGGCGTTTTCGCCTTTGCTCGGGAATTCAGGCGCTTCGCCTTTTCCCTCCCGGGGCGGAACAGCCGATGCGGATGGTGAGCCGATTTGTTCTCCCAAATCAAAAGTCTGGGCCTCTACGGCATGGATGCCTACGTCGTGGGCGTGGAGGCGGATCTCTCCCAAGGGCTTCCCTCGTTCGACGTCGTCGGCCTGCCCGACGCCGCGGTGCGCGAATCGCGCGAGCGCGTGCGTTCGGCCCTCAAGAACTGCGGGTTCGATTTTCCCGTCAGCCGCATTATCGTAAATCTTTCCCCTGCCGATATTAAAAAGGAGGGCCCGGTTTACGATCTCCCCATGCTGCTGGCGCTTCTGCGCGCCACGCGGCAGCTCGACAGCGACCTTGAAGGCTGCGCCTTTGCGGGCGAGCTTTCGCTCGCGGGGGAAATCCGGCCCGTCAGCGGCATCCTGCCCATGGCCATCAAAGCGCGGGAGGCCGGCTTCCGCCGCTTCTTCATCCCCTTTGGGAACGCCGCCGAGGGCTCGGTGGTGGAAGGGCTGGAGGTTTTCCCCGTGCGCACCGTCGCCGAGCTGATGGCGCATCTGCGCGGCGAAAAGCCCCTTGCCCCCGCCGCGGAAATGAAATTCGAGGAGCTTTTGCAAAGCCCTCTGCCGGATTTTTCGGATGTCTGCGGCCAGTTCGAGGCGCGCCGCGCCATCGAGATCGCCGCGGCCGGCGGGCACAATATCCTGCTCGTCGGCCCGCCCGGGTCCGGCAAGAGCATGCTGGCCAAGCGGATTCCCTCCATCCTGCCGGATCTGAACTTCGAAGAATCTTTGGAAACGACGAAAATCCATTCGGTAGCGGGGGTTCTGCCCTCGGGTACGCCGCTCATCCGCACACGCCCCTTCCGCGCGCCGCACCAGACCATTTCGGGCGCGGGGCTCGCGGGCGGCGGGCGCATCCCGAAGCCCGGCGAGATCTCGCTCGCGCACAACGGGGTGCTTTTTCTGGACGAGCTGCCGGAATTCAGCCGCGAGGCGCTGGAAATTCTGCGCCAGCCTTTGGAGGACGGCACCGTCACCATCTCGCGCGTGTCGGGCACGCTCACCTACCCCTGCTCCATCATGCTCGTCTGCGCCATGAATCCGTGCCCGTGCGGCTATTTCGGGCACCCCACGCGCAAATGCACCTGCCGCAAGGAGGCTGTGTCCTCTTATCTTTCGCGCATCTCCGGCCCTCTGCTCGACCGCCTGGATCTCCATGTGGAGGTGCCGCCCGTGGAATACGGGGAACTCGCGGGCAACGCGCGTGGCGAGCCTTCCGCCGCCATCCGCGCGCGCGTCAACCGCACCCGCGCCCTTCAGCAGGAGCGCTACCGCGGTACCGGCGTCGCCTGCAACGCGCGGCTCACACCCTCCCTGCTGCGCGAAAACTGCCGGCTCACCGAACCGGCCTCCCGCCTGCTGCGCGGCGCGTTCGAAACCATGGGGCTTTCGGCGCGCGCCTACGACCGCATCCTTAAGGTGGCGCGCACCATCGCCGATCTCGACGGCGGCGGGGATATCCGTGAGGAGCATGTGGCCGAGGCCGTCCAATACCGGAGCCTCGACCGCAAATACTGGATGGGCCGCTTCTAAACCTTTTCTCCGATTGCGAAACGGATATAAGCCGCGGCAAAAGCTTTTCTCTGCGGATATTGGCGCGGATTCTTTCACACGCCGATTGGAGAACCGGCCAAAGCAGCGTTTTTCCTCCCCCAGTGGACAATGTGTCATATTCCACATACCATAAAAATAGTATTGCTTAAATTCAAAAGCCCGTCCCGGACGCGGCTCCGGGCACGGTTTCGTTTCCGCCGCCAAACCCGACAAACCGGCGTCCCCGCGCGGGCCGGCTGCCAATCCCGGCCTTCTTTGAAAGGAATGGTCAACGTATGGTGAAGCACATCGTCATGTGGAAGCTCAAACCCTCCGCCGAAGGCGCGGACAAAAAGACCAACGCCATTAAAATAAAGAAAATGCTGGAATCGCTGCAGGGCGTCGTCCCCGGCGCGTTCAAGCTGGAAGTGGGCGTCAACTACAATCCGGCCGGCTACGATCTCGTGCTCTACGCCGAGTTCAACGACCACGACGCTTTGGAAACCTACCAGATGCACCCGGAGCACCTGCGGGTTTCGGAATTCATCGGGCGCGTGGCGGCCAGCCGCGTCGTTGCCGATTACATGGTATGACCATGCGTCTGTTTACGGCCGTGGCGTTTGACGACGCCGCAAAGGCTCAGATCTTCGCGCTCGCCGGCACTCTTCAGGCGCGCGGCGTAACGGGCGTCTTCACACGGCGGGAGAATCTGCATCTGACGCTCAAATTTCTGGGCGAGGTGCCCTCCTCCCGTGTGGACGCCGTGCGCGCGGCGCTCACGCGCGCCGCGGAAGCGTTCGCGCCGTTCGCAATCGACGCGGGCCGGTGCGGGGCCTTTTCCTCCTGCGGGGAAAAGACCGTGTGGCTCGGCTTCGAGGGTGCGGAGCTTCCGCGCCTCGCCGCGGAAGTGGACGGACAGCTCGCGCGCGAAGGCTTCGCGCCGGAAACGCGCCCGTTTGTTTCGCATGTTACGCTGGCGCGGCGCGCCGCCTGCCCCGAAGGCGCTCTCTCCGAACCCGCGCCTACTTTTTCGTGCTCCGTACGCGCGGTGACGCTGTTCGAAAGCCGGCGCGACGCGGGCCGCCTGTGGTATAAGCCTCTTTTTTCGGCGCCGCTTTCGGGTGCGCGCTGAAACTTTGGCACGGCCCGGAGCCCCCTAAAACCGCATACGGAAAAGCGCGAAAAAGGCGCCCCGAACGGAACGGATTCCGCCCGGGGCGCCTTTCGTTTGCCTAAAGCATTTCCGGAAAAGCCGGATGCATTCCGAAGCGTTTTGCCTTTTTGCCGGAGGCAAGCAGACGAAACGCAACTTCTCCCAATCTTTTCTGTTATTTCTAGCGGCCGGCGCCCGCCCGCAAAAAAAGCAAACACCCCGCCGGGTGCCAGCCGACGGGGTGCTTGATACGGCGAAGCCTTTGTCCTATCTCCGCCCGGTATAGTATACGACAAACGCGCGCATTTGGAAACCCGTTCCGAAACCCGATTGGAAATAATCTGGATTTCATATTGGGTGGAACGGGCCCCGAAACCGTCCGGTGATAAACATCTTGCCTTTTGCCTATAATAGGAATATATTTACATTATTGCTGTTATATGGATTTTTGAAAGGTTGGGGTGCCCGTGAATATGGAGAAGCTGGCGCAGGCGCATCGGGAAGAGCTGCGGGAAGCCGGGCTTGCGCCGGACCTTGCCGTTTTGCCGGAACGGCTCGTGCAGGCGCGCCTGGAATACCTGCATCTTCTCTCAAAAAGCCGTTTTCTCTCGGGTCTTGCCGCGCGGCTGGACGGAACCGGCGTTTCCCCCGCCGTGCTGGCGCGGGTGCGCGAGGAAGCGATGCGGGAGCAATGCCGGGCGGAAGGGGCCTGCTTCATGCTCGATACGCTGGGTATCCGGCTCGACATCCGCGCCTGATGCGGTTTTCCGGCTTCCGAATCCGTTTCCGTTTTTCAGGTTTTCGGGCCGGGAATCCGTTCAGCGCCTGCTGCCAAGGAAAAACAGCGCCAGCGTTCCGGGGCCGGAATGGGCGCCGATGACGGCGTCGATCTGGCCGATCGTCACGTCTTTCACCGGCAGCGTGCGCACCATGGATTCGAGCAGGCGCGCATCCTCCTCGCAGTCGCCGTGGCCGATGAAAATGGTTTGCCCCTCGGGGTGCACGCATGTCTCTTTCATGCGCGCGAACATCTCGGCCACGGAATTGCGGCGGCCGCGCACCTTGCCCACGCTGACAAGCCTGCCCTCGTCATCCACATGCAGAATGGGCTTGATGCCCAGCATCGCCCCCATCAGGGCCGTGGCGGCCGAAATGCGCCCGCCGCGCTTGAGGTAGACCAGATCGTCCACCGTGAACCAGTGGCACAGGTGCAGGCGGTTTTCCTCCACCCACCGGGCCAGCTCGTCAAGGCTTTTTCCCGCTTCCTTTTCCATCATGGCGTAATAAACCAGCAGGCCCTGCCCCAGGGACGCGGAAAGGGAATCCACGGGCACGACGCTGCGGCCGGGGTACTTCCCGCGCAGCTCCTGCGCCGCCATCACGGCGTTGTTGAACGAGCCGCTGAGGGCGGAGGAAAAACCGATGTAAAGCACATCCATTCCCTGTTTCAAAAACGGTTCAAAGAAATCGGTGTAAACCGCGCTTGTGATCTGGGCTGTGCTGGCCGTCTCGCCTTGGCGCATGCGGTCGTAAAACGGTTTGTTGTCGGTCGGCTTCCCTTTTTCATAGCCGAAAAAAGTCTCGCCCCCCATTTCGTAACTGAACGGAATGACAGGCAGACTCATATGATCGATGAGCGCATCCGGCAGATTGGCTGCGGAGTCGGTCACAAGCACATACATAAATTCCACCATCCTGTTTGAGTTCTGGCGCCCTGCGAAATGTCCGCAGGCGAAAGGCCCAGAGCGCCGCAATATCCTGCAGCTATATAGTATAGCAATTTTTCGCCTTCTTGAAAAGCGGTTTCACCGCGGCATTCCCCGTTGTAAGAAGGAATTGCCGGTCTTTGCCCCGGGCGGCGCGGCGGGCAGGCCCCGGCAAAAAGTTCGGGGGCTGCCCCGAACGTACGTTCCAGGCAGCCCCCGGCCTCTGCAACAGCCCTGCGAGAGGATCGTCAGCTTTTCCTCTTTTCCCCTTTGCCTTTGTTCGGGCTCTGCATCGCACGCCCTTCTCCGGCGTTTTCTCCCAGTTGGTCGTTCGACGGGCGGGGGCCGGCCGCTTTCCGGTTCATATCCCTGCCGTGCTTCTCGTTTTCGGACATTTTTGTTTCCCCTTTCCCGCGCCGCGCGGGTCCCCGGCCTCTCCGCCGGCTCCCGCACGGACGCAGCGTGCGCTCTTGAACGTTTTCCGTTCAGGCTCCGGGCGCCCGCTTTGCCGGCGGAGCGCTTTGCCGCAATCCGAACGGACAGCATTTCCAGAAAAGATTGATTTCTTCCGAAGCGTTTCGCCGCATCACAGGCGACGGGAGACGAAACGCCACTGTTCTCAAACTTTTGTGGATTGCTATAGTGTGCACGGAAATGGGAAATCTATGTAATTGTGCGGATAAAATGCCGACTGCACTTCACATCAAAGATATTTTTTTCCGTCGATATCGATGGTCCTTTCGGCAAGCGGTTTCGGCATATCTTCCTTCTTCCGGGGCGACTCGCCGATGAACAGCTCGCCCTGCAGCACGGCCCCCTCCTCCACGCTCAGGAGTTTGGCCGAAACATCCCCGAAAACGGACGCCCCGCCTTTGAGCTCCGCCTTTTCCTGAATAGTGAGATTGCCCGTCACCTTGCCGCCGCAAACGATGGCTTCCGCGTTCACATCCCCTTCCACCGAGGAGCCTTCATCGACCGAAAGCGCTTTCTGGCAGGCGACGTTGCCCTTTACGTGCCCGGAAACAATTTGCAGGGCGGAGGCTGAAACGTTGCCGGTGACGACCCCGCTGATAAAGACATCGCCCCCGCAGGTGACGTCGCCGTTCACCACACCCAGAATTTCGATGCGCGAAGCGGATCTGAGCGACCCTGTCAGCTCCAGATCCTTACCGAGGATGGAAACGGCCGCCGGAGGAACCGGCTTCGGAGCCGGCGTGTCCGGCCGCACCACCGCGGCCGGCGCGGCCGATGCCTTCGCGGGCACCGCCGTATATTTGAGCGCGTTTTTCTGCTGCTGCAGCAGGTCGTTCTCGGTGCTCTCGCTCGGGGTATTGCTGGTAAACAGGTGCGTTCTGGCCATGCTGAACCCATCCTTTCTCTTCGGGCGGAAAGCCCTGCCCGAAACAGAAGCCGCGCCCTCTCAAAAAGCGCCGCTTCCTTTTCTTCCCATGCTCGCCTGTGCTCGCTCGTGTTCGCTTGCCGTCTCCGCCGGTGTCTTGTGTCCAAACCACAGAAATCTTTATTTTGATTATCGGCCGCGGAGCGCAACTGTTTACGGCAGCCGCGCCCCGCGGCGACAAATTCGGGAGTTTCCCCTTTTGGGCCCGGAAAAGGGCGCGCCCGGCGCGGCTTGTGCCTTGCCGGGTGAAATGTGGTATACTTTTTTACAGTACGGTGGTCCGCTCGTAAGCGTGATCCGCTCTTCCGCGCGATCCGCTCGTAAGCGCGGTCCGCCCGCAGGCGCTATCTGCCCGCAGGCGTCGATTGCCGCCGTTTTTCGGTTTTGTACCGGATGAAAAGCGCCGCGGGGCGCTTCAAATTCCCATCCGGCTGAGCACACAGGGAGGCATAAAAATGAACCAGACATTGGAAACCATTCAAAAGCGTTTCGCCTGCCGCAACTACACGGGCGAACCTCTGCCGAAAGAAGCTCTGGAGGCCATCGCACTGGCGGCCGTGGAAGCGCCCAGTGCCGTAAACCGACAGGGGTGGCGCGTCATCGTCGTCACAAACCCCGGTCTGCTCCGTGAAATGGAGGAGGAGGGGCTGCGCGTGCTGCGCGCCATGCCCGATCCATCCGCTTTTCTGCGCATCCAGAGCCGCGGGGGCGTGCTGTTTTACCACGCGCCCTGCATCGTTTTCATCGCCGTGGACGCCTCGGACCGCATGACTTCGGCCATGGATTGCGGCATTGTCTGCGAGAACATCGCCCTCGCCGCCACGTCTCTGGGGCTGGGCAACGTCATCTGCGGGCTGGCGGGGCTGATTTTTTCGGGCGAAAAGGCGGACTATTTCAAAAAGCGGCTCGGGTTCCCGGAGGGGTTTGAATTCGGCTGCTCCGTTCTGCTGGGTACCGCCGCAAAGCTTTCCGACCCGCACACGCCGGACCGCGGCAAAATCCGTTTCGTGGAATAATCTTCTTTTGAGCCCGCCGGCATTTTCCGGGAAAGATGTGCCCGCGCCGGTCTATTTTTCGAGAACCGCGCCAAGCCGTTTGCGCAGGGCGCGGTAACGGCGCGCGCCCGCCCGGTCCTCCAGCACCTCCGCCGTCGTACAGATTTTGTCGGCTATGCTCACCATGAACGCGGCCGCGTGCTGCGGCGGCGTAATGGTGAGCGGCCACATGTGCCGTGCGATAATCTCCTCCTCCACTCCGGTGAGCACGAAATCGCGGCGCGCATTCTTCAGGGCCAGCCCCGGGTGCCGGAAGCCGTGCCACCGGCACGGCGCGGAGGTGTGCCAATCGTAAAGAAAATAGTCGTGCAGCAGCCCGCCGCGGGCCGCCGCGGACGCGTCCAGCCCGAACAGCCGGCATGCGACAAAGCTCAGGTAGGAAACGTGCCTGCAATGCGTCAGGCAGGAAACGGTGCCGTGCTGAATAAAGCCGTCCATTGCCCGCACGCCGGGGCTTTCCAGAAGATCGCGGACGCACGCGCCGTAATCCCGCCGCAGGGAATCCTCTTCAGCCCGGTAGCGCTTCAGCAGGAGCGAAAGGCTCGTAAACAGGAAATCCGCCAGAAAATAGAGGAGGGAAACGACGCCCAGCGCGTCCCGGGCCGCGCGCGGGAGCGGCGCCAGAAACCGCACGAGCGGCGGGTGCAGCAACCTCGCCGCGGCGCAGGTGAGCGCGCCCCAAAGCAGCGCGTACGGAAGGCAGACATAGCCTTTGAAATTGGCGAACTGCCTGCGGTAATCCCACAGGCGGCAGGCGAACACGCGCTCCAGCAGAGCGCCTGCGGTAAGCTCGAGCAGCACCGCGAACAGGGTGGAAAGCAGCGCGCCCAGAGCGTCCGTCAGAAAGCGGCCCGCGAACCCCGGCACGCCTCGCGCGCAGAGCGCGGAAACCCGGAACGAAAGCACGGCGCACAGCGCGCCGAAACCATAGATCGGGCAGAAACAGCCGTGCAGAAAGCCCCGGTTCACCGGCTTTTTCCGGGCCGCCGTGGAAGCCAGGCTTTCCATAAGCCAGCCCCCGAACGCATAAATAGTAAAGTACAGTACGTCCTGCAAAAAAGCCGCCCGCCTTTCCAGCCGAATTGTTTCCGCGAACCGTTTCCAAAAACGGTTCGCGGCGCGTGCCGGGATTGAAAGCGCCCGAGCTTTTGGGCTACACAGGCAGTTCGATGCAGCCGATGGATTCCAGCAGCGTCGTATCCCGCGGGTTCAGAACATACTGCATGGCGGTGCCGAAAACCGAGCTCACCGCAGACCGGGCCGCGGCGTCCGGCGAAACGCCCCGGAACTTGGGAGAAGTGCGGCTTTCCGTGAGAACATAGGTTTTCAGCAGCTCCGAGAGCTGGAGAAACAGGCCGCCCAGCAAACTCTTCAGCTTCGCGTTCCAAAGAGACATGCTCACGAGGTCGAACAACAGCCGAAACTCTTCGGGCCGCTCGCGCAGCAAGCCTTTGAAATAATTGAGGAAACGGTCCCACTTTTCGCGGGGTGTGCCTGCTTCCTGCAGGCGTCGCTCCGCCCCGGAGACATATTCGCCCGTCGCCATCCGGACAACCGCGAGGAGAAGCCCCTCTTTGTTCTTATAATAGTAGTGGAGCTGGCTCAGCGCCACGCCCGCGTTTTCTGCGATGTCGCGCAGCGAAACGTTCGCATATCCCTTTTGCGCAATGCAGCCGTAGGCAGAGCGGAGAATCCGTTCCGGCACGTTCCGCTCCCGCAAATTCGCTTTCACTTTGCCGCCTTCCCTCAATTCGGACATTTGTTCGAATTCATGCCTTCAGTATATGCGCACGCCCCGCCCCTGTCAAGCGCGCAAGCAGACGTGAAAATCTGTTTTTTGCAGTGTCGTTTACCTGCAGCATTTCCGGAAAAGATTGATTTGTTCCAAAATGTTTCGTCTTTCCGCCGGAGGCGGACAGACAAAACACGATTCCTCCCAGGCTTTTATGGAATTGCTCTTAACTATTTTGAATACTGGCCGATAATTGATAAGGTGTTTATCTGCAAAAGCCCGATGGCGTTTCGCCGTTCTGTCGTTTGCGGGCTGTATGGCTTTGCCCCGGGCAGCATCATAGAATAATAGTGAAACGTGAATTCCGGACCGGGCCGCCCGAAATTCCGCCTCAAGGCGGCACAGGCTCGGACGGTGGCGTACCCCCTGCCTTCTTGTTCCGGTGTGAGACAAGCCTGCCCGGCAATTTTATTTGGATAAAGAGGATTATCTCATGCATCAACATCGCCTTTTAAGAAACAGTATCAGTCTGGGGCTTCTGGTGGGTCTTTTCGTCTGCCTGATTGTTTTGGCCGTGAGCGTCGCATTCCGCACGCGGTCCGTCCCGGCGGTTTTGCTGGCGGACCTCACCGTCCTTCTTACGGCGGCGGTTTTCCTGTACGGGCTGTTCTTTTCCAAAAAATACAACCGCGCCGCGCGGGTGGAGCAGATCGGAAAAACAATGTTCGGCTCCCCGGAAAACGCAATGGAGACCATTGGAAAATACAACGGCCTGCTTTCCATCATCGAAAACATCGAAAGCAACGAGCCGTTTACGCAGATTCTGGCTTTTATCTACACGAGCTTTGCTCCGTATATCCCCTATTCCCACATCGGGGTGGCGCTGGTGGGCGGCGGCGGGCAGACGATCCGCGCTTCCTACGCCGTTTCCAGCGAGCTGCACGCGGGGCTTCGGAAACGCTTTATGGGCTATGAAACCGAGCTTGCCGCCACGAGCCTGATGCAGGTTCTTTCGAGCGGCTCCCCGCGCGTAATCAACGATCTGGAAGCCTATCTCAAGGGGAAAGAAGTACACGAATATAACCGGATTCTTCTGGAGGAAGGCATTCGCTCCTCCATCTCCTTTCCTCTCTCCAAAAACGGCATTCCCATCGGCATCATCTTCTTTTCGAGCTCACAGAAAAATGTTTACCGCGCCGAGCATGTCGAGTTTCTGCGCGTTCTCGCCAACAGCATCATGCTCTCCCTGGAGCGGGATCTGCTGCTGGACGACATGGTGGTGAGCTCCACGCTCGCCCTGGCCACCCTGGCCGAGGAACGGGACAACGTGACGGGCAACCACCTGCAGCGCATGAAGCAGTATTCGACTCTGCTTGCCAAGCTGCTGATGAAGGAGGGCACGTTCGCCGACCAGATTGACACCGACTTCATCAAGGGCATCGAGCGCTTCGCCCCTCTGCACGATATCGGCAAGGTCGCCATCAGCGATTCCATCTTGCTCAAGCCGGGCAGGCTCACTCCGGAAGAGTTCGAAATCATGAAAACCCACACCACCTACGGCGGAAACGTGCTGCGTCTGGCCGACCAGAACGCCAAGGTTCGCGGAAGGAGCATTTTCCGCATGGGCATCGAGATCACCGAGGGGCACCACGAGTGGTGGAACGGCAGCGGATACCCGCGCGGGCGCAGCGGCGAAAACATCCCGTTGAACGCGCGCATTGTGGCGGTGGCCGACGTGTTCGATGCGCTCACCTCCAAGCGCCCGTATAAAGACGGCTTTTCCTTCGAGCGTTCGGCCGCGATTGTTCTCGGAGAAGCGGGAACGCATTTCGACCCGCGCATCATCAAGGTTTTTCAAAAACATCAAAACGATTTCCGTACCATGTGCGCCTATTATCAAAAAATCGACTTCCAAACGTACCCAGTCCTTGACGGCAAACGCGTCCCATGATAAAATAAGCGTGCCTTTCTCTTTTTCCTTTTTTCCGGTTGCTTTTTCCGGCGGAAAGGCGAAGCGTGATTTCCGGCGCGCAGCGTCTTGCTTTGCCGCCGGTATTTTTTGCAGTTTTTCCGGAAATCCGGCGCGTTCCCGGCGCTGCCCACGGAATGCATTCGCCTTCCGGCCGTGGAAGCCGGCGGCGCGCACCTCGCGGATTCGGGAGCGGGAACCAAAAACGTTTCCTGCCGCAAGCCGGAATGTCTGCATAGGAGACAGGACATGTTTTTTTATCAGGCTGTGATTATGGGAGCCGTCATCGCGGCGATCTATATCCTTGCGCATTTTTTGAAGAATTCGCACCGCAGGCTGCTGATTCTGTTCATTGCCGTGCTCATTCTGGCCGGCAGCGCGGGGTTATACTCTATCCAGTACTTTTTCGGGAATCATTTCTATAAGCAGAAGCTACCGGCAACCGAACTGGGCGGCATTCAGGTTTCGTCGGCGCAGTTTCAGACGCTTAAGCGGCGTTTTTCCGATTACAGCGAGCTGGGCGCCAAGGGGAAATCCAGCGATATTCTCAGCAAAACCTACCACGTTTCCGGCAACGGCGCTTCCTCCTCCATCGAGGTGGACGTCTACCTGTTCTCGAACGGCAAGGATGCCGACAACAACTTCGAGGCCAGCCAGAAATTCTATGAGAACAAGAATTATATTCCGCTCGATACCGACCAATCCAGGAAATTCGGAGGGCGAAACCGCTACCTGATCTCCTATATCCGCTCACAGTACACGAATTACACCGATTTTATCTATCTTCCGTCCCGGATCACCTATTCTTCGGACGTGCTGGTGCAAAGTGGCGACGTGCTGTTCCAGATCACCGAGGTTTCCAACAAACCTGTGACGAACAAGGCGGCCGTTCTGAACGACATTGAAAAGCGATTGCAGGCAAAATAATCCACGGCAGGAATCGCCCCCCCCCCCCCCCCAGGGGGGGGGGGGGGGGGGTTCATTTTACC
>JAEWAU010000027.1 GCA_023391535.1 Bacillota bacterium
ACTGTATTCAATATCTGTAAAGGTCTGCTGCTTTTTCATTTCTCCGCACCGCCCGTGTCTTGATGATTCAATTTTACCAGATCTCGCCTCTTGTGGATAGCACGGATTTAATCAGAGCTTCCCTAAACAAAATTCAGCCAGCGCCCGCTGCGCCGCCGCGATCCGTTCGGATCCGGCGGCGTTTTTTTCATGCGCGTTACGCTGCGCAAAAGGAACATATAAGTGTTCTTATGCTCTTTCTCGTACTCCAGTCCGCGGGACCGCAGGTCAAATTTCTGTTTGTTGAGTCTGCACTGCTCCCGCTTGCACGACTCGCTGCAAAACGTGGGGATGTTGGCGGAACCGGCGAGGAACAGCTTCCCGCACAGCTTACAGTTTTGAAAAAACAGCTTGTTTGCATAAAGCTGCTTCAGGCTGTATGTGATGAGCGGCATGAGCGAAACCGTGCAGAAGCCGTATTCCGAGGTTTCGGCGTCGCCCGCCCACAGAAGGCCGCCCGGCAGCGCGTAATATTCCTGTGGAAGGTAATACATCGCGTAGCGTGCGTGCTCTTTCTGCAGCCGCATAAGATCCCGTTGTATCGAAAAGCAAAAAGGCAGCGTGAGATCTTCTAGTGTCTTTGCGAAGGGTTCGAGCAACTGATCCTGTCTGCCGGCAACTGCTTCCGCTTTCCGGAATTTCAGCTTCATTTTGCCCTCTTTACGCTTCCGAAGTGCGGCGTAGGCGGCGACCCTTTGGTATTCTTCCCAGATCCGCAGGGCCAGAAACTGATGGGCGAAATTATCGGACAAATAAAGCTTTGAGAGAATCGCTTCCACCCGTGCGAGTTTCTCGGGGTCGGGGTACCGAACCTCATTCAGCAGCCCTACCCGGATTTCTCCCATCTCGTAAACCGGCGGATCAAAGCAGTCTTCCAGAAAGGCGCCAAGCGGGCGCTCCTTAGCGCTGAGCCAGCCACGCTTTTTTATTGTACTGCAGGTAAAGACGCACGTCGGCCATGCTGCCCAGCACAATGGTCTCGTTCCTCTTAGTAAAGTCCTGATGCAGGGCCAGCACACAGTTTTCCATCATGGGAATTTCTATATCCCGGTTTTTCAATGCCATTTTCCACCGAGCCGGGTATCCGCAGCCGCATGCTTCGAATGGCGGAAGCCATTGAGCTGATGCACTTTTCCGGCGCGAAAACGGCGGCCTGGGAAAAGCCGCCGCTGCGGGAATTCTGCAGGAATTCGGCCCGACACGCTCCTCCGGCCGACACGCCTACTTTTGCTCTGCCGTATTTTTACGGCTCGCGGGAGCTGAAACGAAGCGATACGGAAGGGATTTATAAAACGTCGTTTACGCGCGTGATCGGCGCATACATAACGCCGGCCGGCTGGTACGGAGTCTACTCCCTCGGCAGCGGGCTGTGCGGATGGGACACAAAGGGGGAGACCAAAGCCTGCGTCCTGCTGCGCATGGCAAGCGTTCGGAACGGCTGGCCGTGGCCAGAATCCAGAATCGGAACCGGCATGGACGCGCGCAGCGGCATCATCGCCCGCAAGCCGGAAGCCGCCGTGCAGATTTTGAAAAACACCGATACGGAGAAGGATTTCGTGTGCCGCCGGGAGGACGGGAGGATCGCCTGGAACCGTGCGCTGTGGCTGGACGACGTCTACAAAAAAATCTATTTTGTGCCGGCGAATAGCGACGACATCCGGCTGCTGCGCATGCTGGCCGTGCCGGATATGCATTCCAGCCTGTGTGCGGCGCTGCTTCCGGAAGAAGCGCGCCGAGCGCTGGAAAACAGGTATCTTGCAGCCGATGGGCGCGGCGAAGCAGGGGAGATTTACGGGCTGTTCTGCGATTTGGAGCTCAAACGCATCCACAATTTCTGCGGAAATATGCGGGTCAATCGGATACCGCTGCAAAACTGTACGGCGGTCTGCTTTCCGTGGCAGGAGCCGATCCTTCGGGCTTATCTGGGGCCGGAAGTGAATATCCGCACCGTTTCGCAGGAGACCGCGAACGGATTCTGGGCATTCGCTCCGGCAGCTTTTTCAGAGAAAACTGAACCATTCGAGGTTTTTCGCCGCCTCGAAGGAGGCGAACAGGCGGAGCACAGCTTTCCCAATCTTTTATTTAATTGCTATAACGGGCGGATGAGTATGCGCGGCCCGCAAGGGAGTTTCGCATATTACAAAAAAGCGCATGGCTTGGCCTTCCACATTTTCGCCGCGCGGCCCTCATACTGTGGGAATGAGGTGATCGTCTTGGAAAGCGCGCAGAAAGAGTTGTTTGCCGTCCTGCTTCGGCGCCTTTTCGAGCGCGGCCTGATTTCCAGGGACACGTATCGCTTTGCCGCCGATTCCGTATCGGCGGCAGATGCCCCGCAGCCCGCGCCCAATCCGCCGGGCGGCACGGCATTGCCGGAGAGAAAAGCGCGCCGCCGCACCGCGGATTGATTTGCCGCGGGGAATGTGGTAATTTTCGTAAAAAGGGGGCGGCGGCGGTGGAAGTGCGCAAAGTTCGGGCCGAGATGCAGATGGGACGGTCGATTTTTGACCTGCCTCTGCGCGTCACCTTTTACGCGCGGGTATCCACGGAAAAATACGAGCAGCTCAACAGCCTGGAGAATCAGGTACAGTACTACACGGATTTCATCCAGAACCAGTCCAACTGGGCCTACATAGAGGGCTATGTGGACGAGGGCATCAGCGGGACGAGCACCAGGAAGCGGGACAGCTTCAACCGGATGATCGCCGACGGGGAAGCGGGGCGCTTCGACTTTATTATCACCAAGGAGATTTCCCGCTTTTCGCGCAATACGCTCGACAGCATCCGCTATACGCAGGAGCTGCTGGAGCATAACGTCGGGGTCCTGTTCCAGAACGACAACATCAACACGCTCGACCCGGACAGCGAGTTCCGGCTCGTGGTAATGGCCGGCGTGGCGCAGGACGAGATGCGCAAGCTTTCGGAACGCCTGAAATTCGGCTTCCGGCAATCCATCAAAAACGGCCGCGTGCTGGGCAACGACAAAATCTGGGGTTACGATAAAAAAGGCTGCCGGCTCACGGTCAACGAGGAGGAAGCCGAAGCCGTGCGTCAGATTTTCGACCTTTACGCCAACGAGGGGCTGGGCATCCGGCGCCTTTCGCAAAAGCTCCTGGAGATGGGGTACACCAGCCGCAAGGGCAACGCCTTCAACGTCCTCACCATCCGGCACATCCTGCAAAACCCCAAATACAAGGGCTGGTACTGCGGGAAAAAGACCGAGTCGCTCGATTACCGGAGCAAAAAGAAGGTTTTTCTCGACCCGGACGAGTGGATTACCTATCCCGACCCGGACGTGCCCGCCATCGTATCCGAGGAGCTGTGGGACCGGGCAAATTCCTTGTACAGGACCCGCAGCGCCGTGATGAAGGCGCACCAAAGCGCCGCCGGGTTCCATAACCGCTACCCCTACAGCGGGAAGCTTCTCTGCGAGGAGCATGGAACCGGCTTCCACAGGCAGCTGCTCACGAGCGGCAAGGGGGAAAAAGAAGTTTGGCAGTGCCGCGTTTACCGGGAGAAGGGGCGCGCGGGCTGCTCGGCGCCGCAGCTGCGCACGGAGGAGCTCAACGAGGTGATGGCGCGTATTTTCTCCGCGCTCGCTTTGGACAAACAGGCGGTGATCGAAACGCTTGTCGCCCTCATCCGGCGCGCGCCCGGCGAGGACGGCCGCGGACGCGAAATCGAACGGCTGGAGCAGGAAAAAGCCCGGCTCGGCGCCAAAAAGGACCGTCTGCTCGAGCTGAGCCTGCAGGGCGCCCTCAGCACGGCGGAATTCAAAAGCCGCAACGACGAATTCAACGAACAGATGTGGGCGCTTGCGGGCAAATGCGCGGCGCTGCGGGGCGAGCAGCAAAAGGCCGCCGACACGGCGAAAAATCTCGCGCAGATCCGGGATGCCCTGCGGCGGGAGCTGGATTTCACCGACGGTATCGATCCCGAGCTCGTCACGACCATCCTCGACCGCATCGTGGTAAAAAAGGACAGCACCAAAACGGACATTCACCTCGAAGTCCACCTCAAATTCGGTGCGCCGCGGGATGTGCTGCTCGCGCGAAACGCATCCTCCTTTCGCTTACTCCGTTTTTAATGATGTGCGCCACAAGCCGCAGATTGTGCTCGATGAGCACATTTTTGGCCTCGGGGTCGCCTTTTTTGAGCGCATCCAGATAGCGGCGCTCCTCGGCGGCCGTGAGAGGCCGGGGAAACGAGCCGGAGTTTGTAACATGGAGCACCAGATAGAGCAGATTCGCGCAGGTTAGCCCCAGCAGCGAAAGCAGCATACGAATCCTCCCTCCGCCAGGGGCTGCGGCTCATTCCGCGCCCTTTTTACGCCGTACCATAAGTATATGAAAAGGCGCCGGGGGCTGTGCAAGTCCCGGCGCTTTGCTGTTGTGCAACGGCATTCCGGCGGTAAACAGGAATACAGCGGGGCGGGCAAGTCTTTGCAGATTTGCCCGCCCCGCGTACTGAAATAGGATGGCCTTGCGAAGCTTACGAAGCCTTCACGGTTTCGATCTCCAGCGCTTCCATGCGCAAGCCCTTGCCGGTGGTGCCGGCCACGGCGGCGCTTGCGGTGTCCGCACCCGCGGGCATCGTGCCTGTCAGCCAGAGCTGCAGCCCCTCTATGCGCAGAGCTCTGCCCTCGGTTCCGGGCCTCGGCGCCGTTTGCGGCCGCGCCAGCGCCAGCCGATTCAGGATAAAAAGCGCCTTCTCCTGCGCGGAGCCGTTTGCAGGGAAGCCCAGCCCGGCCGGCTTTTCCTCCGCTACCGGGTCGCATTTTGCGAGCTCGCGGGCAAAGCATACCCACGCGTCCCGGATATCGTGCAGGGATTGAAGGGGAATCCACAGGGCGTCCCCCTCCTGCTTTGCAAGAAAATCCCGCACGGCGGTGGTTTTCCCGTACCCGGACGGCGCTTCCACAATGACGAGCGGGTAGGTAAGGATGGCGGAGAGCAGGCGGTTCATCCGTTTCGCAGGCCAAAACTGCGGGAAGCGTTGCTTCCCGAAAACGCTCCTGCCGCTTACGGGGCCGTCATCTTCCGCCGCCTGGCTTCGGATAGCTTTCTATTCAAGTTAAAACGTCCATGTGCCTGCCGTCAAAGTGCGCGCATAACCTCGTGTATCGCTTGCGCTATAACCGAAAGAAGTTTTCATTATGGGTTAAAGGAACCTATTTCAATTAAATTTCCTTCCGGATCGGCAATATAGCAGGTGCGCTGCCCCCAGGGCTCGGTCGTCGGCTCCAAAACAGGTTTTGCTCCGCTTGCGGTTACCCTCTGGAACGTTTTGTCGACCGCGGCGTAATTTTCCACGCTCAAAGCGATCTCATAATGTCCGTTTATGCCGTTGGCATAGTTCAACGGTTTATTAACCATTTTTTCAAAATCCGTTCGGCGGTACAGCATAAACAGAGTTCCGTCTTTTACTAAAAACACATTGGATGTATTTTCGTCTTCTTTTATTTCAAAACCGAATACATCTCTGTAGAACCGCACCATAGCGGCCATATCTTTTACAAACAGTCCGAAGCCATCCAATTTCATTTTGCTGCCTCCTTACATATTTTTCACAGGGTGTAAGCCGAATGCGCAGAAATGGTTTGGTATTGCCGAAGCAGCCGCTTTTTTGCCCAACCGGTTTAAAAGTATCGCCCAGCTCACGGGTATGGATCACGTTATAAGGAATCAAGCGTCCGATCTGGAATAGGCGTTCTTCATCTGGCTGCTCAGTTCGAAGAGGACCTTGCCGAGCGTATCGGCGGCTTCTTTTTTCAGCATGTCCGCGATTTCCCGATTGGCCTGTTCGCGAAGGGAGGCCCGTTTTGCAATATCCGATTCCCGCCGGAGTTTTTCATCGTATCGGCCGATCAGCTCATGCCCTTTGGACTGCACGGCGAGCTGATACCGCTCAATATGAAAAATGGATTTTCCATAGGATGCGTCCGCCATGGCGGCGATCATGCGGCTGCACCAGTAGAAATTGTCGGTTGAAGTTTCCCCTGTCGTGTTGGCGAGATAATCCGGCGTTGCGGACACATTGGCGTAAAAAGGCGCCGGCGCATTGAAGGCGTTGGACGCGAAGGCGAGCCACTCCACCGCGCGGAACTCTGCCGGGACATCCGGGCGCATCTGGATCAAAGCCATAAAGTCGTTCCGGTTGATGCCGATCGAGCGGAAGGCGCCTTTCATGGCCGGGTCGCCGTGGCCGTCATAGGGATCGTACGGCGTTCCCTGATAATGAGAGGACAGCGCGTATTTTACATCCTCCGGCGTGATCTTCTTCTCCGGCGCCATGCACCAGGGCAGATCGTCGGAACGCGGCGTAAAATCCGCATTCGGGCCGTCCCAGACCTTGGTGCGGGGGTTCAAAGTCCGCAGCATGAACCAGGCGCGCGGCGTATTGTAAACGCGGTCCGCGTCGTCGTGGCTTCCGAACGCGTCTCTCGGGTTCAGTTTCCCGTTCAGCGAGAGGTCCAGATGGTTCGCCTCAATGAACTCCTTCATATCCGCCGAGCACATGTAGTCTTTCTTTTCGGTAAGCGCGTCCTCCAGATCGAACCGGTCGAGCCCCAGCTGGTTGGGCATCACGACATAAACGTCATCCGGCACCTTCCGGGCGATCCAGTGATGGCCGCCGATGGTCTCCAGCCACCAGATTTCATCGACATCCTGAAAAGCAATGCCGTTGCTCTCGTAGGTGCCGTACTTTGCAAGCAGGCCGCCCAGCCTCTCAACGCCTTCGCGGGCGCTGCGGATGTAAGGAAGCACAATCGAAACGAGATCCTCCTCGCCGATGCCGCCGGCGGTTTCAGGCTGCCCGTTCTGCGCCGGAAGGTACTCCACCAGCGGGTCCGCCCCCAGCACTCTCGGGTTGGACGTGATGGTTTCCGTGGCCGTCATGCCGACATTTGCCTCATTCACACCGCTGGCGGCCCAAATGCCCTCGCCCTCCACGGCATTCGGCACTGCCGTAAACCGCATGGGGTTTGTGGGCAGCTCGATTTCCACATGGGAAAGCACGGATTTGTAGGCCGCGGGCTGCTCCTCGGGATGGACCGCCACGAACTTTTTTGCGGTAAAAGAACCGGAGCCGGAATCGTCGTTTCGCGCGATCATGGTAGAACCGTCATAGGATGCTTTTTTTCCAACCAGAATCGTTGTGCAAGCCATCAGTATATCCTCGCTCTTATTTTAAAAAAGTAGTAGTGTTTAGAGCCCCTCTCCAAGGGCTGCGGGCGTCTTTTGCCGCATCGTTTCAAATCGCTTCCCGGTTCAGCCCTTTATGGGATTGCTATGGGAAGCGCGCTGCCCTGCCGTCAAACTGAACGGTCGGATTCCTGCTTTCCCGTTTCGTAGCCGATAAAGCTGCCAAAGGACCGGACAAAGTAAAACGGGGTGAATAAGACAAACGTTATGAAAAAACAGGCGGAAATGATGAGACGTATCGGGAGAAAGTCGGCGATCACGCCGCCAAGCGCCATGGCAAACGGCGTCAGCCCCTGCGTCATCATGCCCATAAACGCCATCACCTTCCCGCGCATTTCGGCCGGGGTGGTGGCCTGCACGGCCGAGATCAGCATCACGTTCACGAGAGCGTTAAAAAACCCGCCCAAGATGATCAGCGGAACCATAACGGCAAATACGACCTGATTGATCGCCGCAATCAGGCAGAAACAGGATAGGGCGTTGGAACCGATAAAATAGAGCAGTCTTCTTCTTGCGGGAAAGGTCACGATTGAGGAAACCAGAAAACCGGCCATCGAACCGCCCATGAAGCATGCCATCGCGACGCCGTAGCAGCCCGCGCCAAGGTACGGGGTGCGCTGAAAAAACGGGAGAAAATCCGTAATGGCGACAAAGCCGAAGAAATTTACAACGGCCGCCATCAGCAGGATATAGCGCAGCCCCTTCTGCAGCCACATATATCGGAAGCCGTCCATCATATCGCGGAAAAAATCCGGCTTTTTTTCCGGATGCAGCTTTGGAATACCCACGAAGCACAGGCAGCTGCCCGAGAATAAATACGACAGCCCGTTAAACAGAAACAGCGTCGGCGCTCCGAGCAGCTGGAAGAAAAAGCCACCGGCGACGTTGCCGATCATATTCGAGCCGGTCGATGCGATGGACATGAGGGAATTGGCGTTTTGAAGCTTTTCGCTTTCCACAAGATCGGGTATGACCGCATTGATGCCGGGGCGGAAAACAGCCCCGCACAAACTCAAAAGAACACCGGCCGCGAAAACCATCCACACCGCGATATGGTGCGAAAAGGCCGCCGCAGCGACGAGCACGATACCGGTGCCCCGGATGAAATCCATGCAGACGATGAGCGGCTTGCGGTCGGAGCGGTCCACCAATACGCCGGCAAAAGGCGAGACCAGCACGCCCGGCAGAGTGGAGGCTGCCATGAGCATCCCCATCAGCGCCGTCGAGCCGGTAACCTGCAAAATCCAGAATCCCAATGCGACGCCGTATGCGGCATCTCCGAGCGTCGATACCAGCTGCCCTTGCCAGATCAGGATAAACGCGCGCGTCCAAAGCCTTCCGGCGGGGGGATGATCCGTTCTCAAACGTTACGCTTCTTTCTGTGGAAACAGGCGAGCTGCTTCGGAAATTGGGAATTCCATTTACGGCGTCCTTTGCACGATGGCATGACGTCACGGACGGAACGGCAGCTTTCCGGTAATTGCTATGGAATTCCGTATGGCGCGCTCCGCATTCTGCGGCCTTCCCGCCGCCGCGAATCGGTATTCCATGCGCTTTTGCCCATCACCTGCAGCGGATATCGGGCAGGAATAAATTTGTTTCTATTTTAAGTGTAGCACGGTGTTTTCCGCGGTGCAAGCTTGCACCGGAAGAATATTCCTGCAGGGCGAACGGCGGGTCGCGCCGGCTCCGCTCTTCAAACGGCGGCGGTTTTAGGCGGGCCGCGCAAAAAAAGGCTTGAGGTCAAACAAGAGAACCTCAAGCCCTTAAAAATGCCTGTTCCCGATTACAGGGAGTGATGGGTGCCGTCGCAGAACGGAGGATGCTTCGTATGCTTGCAGCCGCACAGATGCACCGTTTCCGTCTTTTCGGCGGTAAACTGAACCGGCGTAAAGGACGTGACCTTGTGCGAACCGTCGCAGAAAGGCTGGCTTCCGCTCCTGCCGCAGGCGCACCAGTAATAGGTCTTTCCTTTTTCGACCTCTACGGCATAAGGAGACTTTTGGGCGATTTTAGGCTCTTCCATCATTCGTCTTTCCTTTCCTGTCCTATGTAAAATAATTTCAAGCGCTTTTCGGCGCTTTTTGCGCATTGCAGGTTGGTTTCAGAACGTTCTTCCCAGGCTGCCCGCAAAGGCGCCGGTTGCTTTTTACGCATCCTGCCGCCGGCCTCCCGGCCTTTGATCGTTCTTTGCCTTTTTAACGCCTTCTGCACTACAGCATGGCATGAGGTGCGGCTTTTGTCAAGCCAGTGAGGAACTTCTTTCCGAAACGGTTTGCAAGCCGCCCCGGAACATTTGCAAAAAGCCGATGGGTAACCTGCACTTTCCTGCAAAAATAAAATATATTTTTCATTGCAATAAATCCACTTATATGGTATACTTGGTCTTGTTAGAAAAATAAGCCATTGGGAGGCAATGATCATGCAAGAATCTAACGAAAAGAATTTCAAAAACAAAGACGAAAACAAAAACATTGAAGAAAAGAAACCGGAAGCGGTAAAGGCCGAATCCGACGAGTATTCCATTCCGGACGAGGCTTCCTGTTCCCCTGAGTTCTCGGAGGGCTGCGTGTTCGTAGACGATCGGAAATGAAAGCCCGGCTTGAAAGCGGGCCGGACCGTTCCGGCACTTGCCGGGTTTCAAAATGGGGGATGACTGCGGATGAAGCTGTTTGAAGAATATACGATTAAAAACATGACGCTCCGGAACAGGATCGTCATGCCGCCCATGTGCATGTATCAGGCCACTTCGGACGGCTTTCCCACCCTGTTCCACATCGGCCATTATGCGGCCAGGGCCATCGGGGGCGCCGGGCTCATCATTGTGGAATCCACGGGCGTAACGCCGGAGGGCAGAATTTCCGACCGCGACCTCGGCATATGGGAAGACGGCAACGGCTCGAACCTGAAAAGGATCGCTGATGTCTGCCATATGGGCGGCGCAAAAATCGCGATACAGATCAACCACGCGGGCAGAAAGAGCACCTCTCTTTCGGGCGGCCCGCTCGCCCCCAGTCCCATCCCGTTCGGCGGCGATTACCGCGTTCCGGAGGAACTGACGGAAGAAGGAATCGCGCGGATTGTCCTCGCCTTCCGGCAGGCCGCCGCACGCGCGGACAGCGCGGGCTTCGACGCTTTGGAGATTCACGGGGCGCACGGTTATCTGATTCACGAATTTTTATCCCCCCTCTCCAACCGCCGGACGGATGCATACGGCGGTTCTCTTGAAAACCGCGTGCGGTTCCTGCGCGAAGTTCTGGAATCCGTGCGCGAGGTATGGCCGCGCGAGAAGCCCCTGTGGCTCCGCGTATCGGCCAACGATTACGCGCCGGGCGGCATAGACGGCGAAATGATGGTGAAGATCATCAACCTGGTAAAGCCGCTTGTGGATCTGGTTCACGTCAGCTCCGGCGGCCTGCTCCCCGCTCCCGTGAAAGACTACCCGGGCTACCAGATTGCGCTTTCCGAAAAAATCCGCAGGGAGTGCGGCGTTCCCACCATCACCGTGGGGCTGATTACAAACGCGGAGATGGCCGAAGAGATTCTGCAAAACGGGCGCGCCGACCTTGTGGCGCTGGGCCGCGAACTGCTGCGCAACCCGTATTTCCCGATTCAGGCGGCGGAGCGGGCAGGCGTTCCCGGTTATGTTCCGGAGCCCTATCACAGGGCCTACCCCCGCCGGTAGAAGGGGACGGCCTGTTTTCGGAACAGGCAAACTATCTGAAAACAGGAGACTATTACACAAAATATATTGTTTTTCGACCAAATTATTTCTATAATGGTGCTGTAATGGAAAACATTTTAGAAAACGGCAGGAACTTTTTATCGGTTACAACCGGTTCTATCCCGGTTGATAATAAAAAAATGATGAAAAGAAGGGTTTGCAAATGTCACTCGTTGATTTCTACCGCTGTGAAAAGTGCGGCAACATCGTCGCCCTGATCAAAAAAGGCGGCGGCACGCTGACCTGCTGCGGGCAGGCCATGACGAAGCTGGAGGCCAATTCCACGGATGCGGCGAAAGAGAAGCATGTTCCTGTAATCGCAAAAGAGGGCGGCAAGATCAAGGTCGCGGTGGGGTCCACCCTTCATCCCATGCTCCAGGAGCATTATATCGAGTGGATCGCGCTTGTTGCGGACGGAAAGGTGGAGTTCCGGTTCCTCAAGCCGGGCGACGCGCCGAAAGCAGAGTTCGAAGCGGCGGCCTCCGGCACCGTTTTCGCCTACTGCAACCTGCACGGGCTTTGGAAAGCTGATTTTTAAGCAAACCCGGCAAGAGGCCCTGTGCCTTGCAGGGCCTCTTGCCACATCCCCGCCCTCCCGGCTCGCGGAGCCGGGGCGGCGCGCAGGAGAGGAAACGTGCAGATGTATAATCTATTGATCGGCGGAGCGGCCGGCCAGGGCATCGATACGACGGCCGCAATTCTGGAAAAGCTTCTCAAGCGTTCGGGATACAATGTGTTTACCGTGCGGGATTTTATGTCCCGTGTAAGGGGCGGCCACAATTTCTCACTGATCCGGTTCGGAACCGCCCCCGTCCATTCGCACAGCGACCGCCTCGACGGAATCGTGGCGCTCGATGAGGAAACCGTCGGCCTGCATCAAAGCCAGCTCAAGGAAAACGGCTTCATCCTCTGCGACGCCAAGCTGAACATCGACGACGGCCGGGCCGTTAAAATCGAACTGGACGCCATGGCGAAGGCTCTGGGCAATCCCCGCGTTTCGGGGAGCGTCGCCGTGGGCGCGATTCTCCGGCTGTTCGGAGAATCGCTTGACAATGTGGAGGACGTGCTGCGCGCGTTCGTCAAGCAGCAATATCTGGAGATCAACCTGAAAGCCGTCCGGGAAGGGTACGAGACGGCCACGGAACGGTTTCCTCATTTGCAGGGAACGTTCGGCGGCCAGATGCTGATCTCGGGCAGCAGGGCGGTCGCCCTGGGAGCCATGGCGGCCGGGCTGCGGTTTTATTCCGCCTATCCGATGTCCCCCTCCACGGCGGTTATGGAGGCGCTCGCCTCCCAAGCCGACGAAGCGGGCATCGTAGTGGAACAGGCGGAGGATGAGATTGCGGCCGTCAATATGGCGATCGGCGCCTCCTATGCGGGCGCGCGGGCCATGACGGGCACCTCCGGCGGCGGGTTTTCCCTGATGGTGGAGGCCCTGGGCCTCGCCGGCATGGCGGAGATTCCGCTTGTCGTAATCGACGTGCAGCGCCCGGGCCCGGTAACCGGCCTTCCGACACGCACGGAGCAGAGCGACCTCAAATTCGTCATTTCCGCTTCCCAGGGGGAATTCCCCCGCATGGTCATCGCGCTGCGCAACCCCTCGGACGCATTTTACCAGACCATGCGCGCATTCCACCTTGCCGAAGCATACCAAATCCCCGTTATCCTGCTGAGCGACCAGTATCTCGGCGACGCTTCCTCCACCGTAGAGCCCTTCGACCTGCAAAAGGTCCGTGTGGAAAAGCCCGGAGCGCAAAGCGCCGGGGAGGGCGAATACCTCCGTTACCGGTATACCGAAAGCGGCGTTTCGCCGCGCCTGATTCCCGGAAAGACGAAGCATCTGGTGGCAATCGACAGCGACGAGCACGACGAGCGCGGGTGGATCACGGAGTCCGCGCAGGTGCGCACGCGCATGATGGATAAGCGCATGAAAAAGCTGGAGAGTCTGGAAGGGGAGCTGCAGGAACCCGATTTCATCGGCCCGAACGATTTCGACACGCTTCTTCTCGGGTGGGGTTCCACCTGGGGGCCGATCGAAGAGGCGGTATCGCTTCTCAATGCGGAGCAAAAGGGCCGCTTCGCGGCTCTCGTTTTCGGCGATATCTATCCGCTGCCTCAAAAGCTGCTGCGTGAAAAAGCCGCAAGAGCCTCCCGTATTATCAACGTGGAGCAGAACGCAACCGGCCAGCTGGCCGGCCTTGTGCGCGAGGCAACCGGCATCGCATGTTCGTCCGGCGTGCTGAAGTACGACGGCAGGCAGCTTTCCGGTGAGGAAATCGCGCAGCGGATTCGGAAGGAGGCGGCGCTATGAGCACGGATTCTTTTTGCACCTACGAAACCGCCTGGTGCCCGGGCTGCGGAAATTTCGCCATCCTCGAATGTCTCAAAACCGCCCTGGAGGAGCTCGGGAAAGAGCCTTCCGAAGTGCTGCTGGCGGCGGGCATAGGCCAGGCGGCGAAAACGCCCCAGTATATCAGCGCAAACGCCTTCTGCGGCCTGCACGGCCGCTCGCTTCCACCGGCCGCCGCGGCGAAAATCGCCGACGAGAAGCTGACGGTGATTGTCGACACGGGCGACGGCGATTCCTACGGCGAGGGCGGGAACCACTTCATACATAGCATCCGCCGTAACGTCGATATCACCCATTTCGTGCACGATAACCAGATTTACGGCTTGACGAAAGGGCAGGCGTCCCCCACCTCCGTGGAGGGCCTTGTCACCGGCGTGCAGACCGACGGGAACTTCAACGAGCCGCTCAACCCCATGCTCCTTGCCATCGCGGCGGGGGCCGGGTTTGTGGCGCGCGCGTTCACGGGCAACCGGAAACTTCTCGTTTCGCTCATGAAGCAGGCCATCGAATACAGGGGCTACGCGCTCGTGGATATTCTTCAGCCCTGCGTGAGCTTCAACAGAACCAACACGTTCGCATGGTACAGCAAGCGGGTATACGAGCTGGACGAAACCTACGACAGCAGCGATAAGGCCGCGGCCATGCAAAAAGCGATGGAGTTCGGGGACCGTATCCCGACCGGGGTGCTTTATCGGGAGCAGAAGCGCACCTATCACGAAAAGAACGCCGTGCTCAGGAGCGGGGTTCCGCTGCTCGACAGGCAAACCGACCCGGATTTTTTGAACCGTCTTGTACAATCCTATATTTAAGGAACGAAAAGCAAACGACTGAAAGGGGATTTTTAAAATGGCTGTTAAAAACGCGATGACTGCTGATTTCCTGCATTCCGCATACGGCGGGGAGAGCATGGCCCACATGCGGTACCTGATTTGGGGCGATATGGCCGAAAAGGAAGGCTTCCCGAACGTGGCGAGGCTTTTCAGGGCCATTTCCTACGCGGAGCAGGTACACGCCACCAACCATATGCGCGCGATCGGCGGAGCTACCGCGGACGCCACCGTAACGGCCGGAGGCGTTTTCGGCGTGAACAAGACCGCCGAGAATCTTCAGGGCGCGATCAACGGGGAGCTGCACGAAGTGGAGCAGATGTATCCCGTTTATCTGAACGCCGCCGAATTCCAGAACGAGCCGGATGCGAAGCGCTCCTTCCACGGCGCGTGGGAAGCGGAAAAGCTGCACGCCGCTCTTTTCCAGAAGGCGCTCGACGCCGTGAAGCTCGGCAAGGATATCGAGCTGGAGGCCATTTACGTCTGCCCGGTCTGCGGGCACACGGTTCTGAACGAAGCCCCGGAAAAATGCCCGGTGTGCGGCACGAAAAAGGAAATGTACCGCAGGTTTTAACAGCGAACGGGGCATGTTGGCCCAATGAAGCGCGCCTGCGGCAGGGGAGAAGCCGCCGGAAAGGTTCTGCTGCGCAGCGGCGGCTTTGCCGCAACGGCAAATCTTTTTCGCGGTTCTTCCCGAAGCGGCGCGGAGTTTGCCCGCGGCTCATTTTAAACGGTAAGGAGATGGATGCAATGCTCGACAAGGAACTGGCAACGCTGCTGAACAACCAGGTCAATATGGAATGGTATTCGGCATACTTTTATCTGGATCTCTACAGTTACTATACGGACCAGAACCTCAACGGTTTCGGAAACTGGTTTTATGTGCAGACGCAGGAAGAACGCGACCATGCCATGCTTTTCATGAAGTACCTGCTGAACAACAATGAAAAGCCTGTTTTGCAGGACATCAAGGCGGCGGCCTCTGCGTTTCATGATTTTCGGGAGCCTGCGAACGCTGCTTTCGAGCATGAGAAAAAGGTGACGGCGTCCATCAACAACATTTATGCTCTTGCCTATGAGCGGAAGGATTTCCGCACCATGCAGTTCCTCGACTGGTTTGTGAAGGAGCAGGGCGAGGAGGAGAAAAACACGGAGGATATCGTAAAGCGATACGACCTGTTTGGAAAGGACGCCAGAGGGCTTTACCTGCTTGATTCCGAGCTTGCCGCCAGAGTTTACGCGCCGCCGACCCTTGTGCTCTGAACGTTCTCTCAGCGGCCGCTTTGTGGGCCTGCTGAGCGGGAGGAACCGGTTTCTTCCCCAAAGGCTTTTTATGTAAATGGGAAGGCGTAAAAAAAGCAGCCGCACCGTTTCCGTGTGGCTGCTTTTTTTAACGGAGCTCCGTGCCGGCGATGCTCTGCGGAGCCGAAGAGGTTCAAACCGCTGAAATCCTCGTTTGCCTCAGCCACCATACCCGCCCTCTCGATAAAAGCTTTCATTGCGGAGCCGCAGCCGGGCGTTGCGGTTGTGCCGCTTATGACGGAGCCGCTTTATGCGTTTTTTCCGGCCGGGCACCGCCTGTCCTCCCTGAAAGAGATCAGCTTTATGGATCTGATGCTCAACGGAAAACTGGTGCTTTACAAAGACAGATACCGATTTACCGGGAAATTGCGGTTGCGGCGAAAAAGGAATCGATTCCATCGTATCTGCCGCTGTTTTCCGCGAAAAATTTGGATTAGCCGGGAAACACCCCGCCGCGTACCGCCCCACTTTCGCAGCCTTTACGCCCCCAAAGGGATAATAAATAAAGTTACGAAAAAGAGAAGATTTCGCTTGAAATTTCGGCTACCCTGTTGTATGCTACAAATATAAACGCGCGTTCAAACAGAAAGACCTTCGCAGAAGGATGAATTTGGTAAAATCGGTTTCGCCATTTGGATAGTATGCTATATTATATTCGAACGGATTCGATAAATTTAAGCCAGTATTCTGTATATCATAGAGGCTTTCCCTTTACTAATTTGTCTTTGGGCCGTTTTGACCTTCAAAATAAACACGCGTTTACAAGAGGGAGGTGTTACATATCAACAGCCGTGATATCGCCAAGTTTGCCGGCGTTTCCAGAAGCACCGTTTCCCGGGTGGTAAACAATTACGACAACGTGCCGGACGAAACCCGCAGGCGGGTCATGTCCGTCATACAGCAGTACAATTACGTGCCGCATTCCTCCGCAAGAAGATTGGCGGGCGCGAAGAGCAAGATCATCGGCCTCTTCATGATCGACAAAAAGAATGACACCGCCGGGAAAAAGGTCACCATGAGCTCCTATTTTACGCCGTTTATGAGCGGGGTGATCGACAAAGCCAACCGCATGGGCTACCATGTGCTCGTATATTCCGTAGGGAAAGCAAAGGACTTTGATCACGTAAAAGAAGTGTTTTACGATCAGACGGTTTCCAGCGGCATTTTCATCGGGCAGCAGAACGACGACGACGCTATCCGCGAGATCCTTGCAAACCACTACAAGGCCGTGCTGGTGGACAAAAAAATTGTCACCGGAGACGAGATCACAAGCAACAGCATTATTGTCAATGCGGATAACTTGGACGGCGCTTACCAGGCCACAAAATATCTGATCGGCTTGGGGCACACGAAAATAGCCCATATTACCGGTTATTCCGACCAGCTTTCCACGGTTGAGCGGATCGACGGCTACAAGAGGGCCCTGGAAGAAGCCGGAATCCGCGTGGAGAATAGCCTGATCGTGCGGGGAAACTACCTGAAAGAGAGCGGCTATGCTTCGACGATGCAGCTGCTCGAAAAAGAACGGCCGACGGCCATCTTTTATGCCAGCGACAGCATGGCCGTCGGCGGCTTGGCCGCGCTGAAGGAGCTTCGCCTGAAGGTACCGGACGATATATCGGTCGTCGGCTTTGACGACATCGAGATGTCTCAGTATTTGAGCGTTCCTCTCACCAGCGTACGGATTCCGCTCGACAAGATGGCTTCCATTGCGGTGGACTGCCTGATTTCCTCGCTGGAAAGTGAAACCGACTTTTCCGCAAACTATACGGTCCCGGTGGAGCTCGTTATCCGCGATTCCTGCCGGACGCCGCACTGATTTTTTTAGACGCGTGTGAACACGCGTTTATGCAAGAGCTGCGATTTCAGGAGCACCGAACAAGCTCAATTTAAGCTCTATTCGAACTTCAATATGTAAGCCTTCCGCATGGGATACGACTCTTCCGAAGCTGTTGCGTTCCGGCTCGGATGCCGACTTTGACTCGGTTCCGAACAGCTACAAAACGCAGCGCGACAAAGCAGGCTACGGCACGTTTGTTTCCGCCCCAACAGAAACGGCTCGACGAAAACAACGCCAAAATCGCGAAGTTTACCAAGCAATACGAACAGGCAGTGGGGCGGACCTGCCGGAATCGGAGAATCAGCCGACGGTCCGCCTTTTTTATTTTACAGCATTCCCGGAAAAGTTTGATATGTTCCGGCGCGTTTTGCCTTCGCGCCGGAGGCGGACAGACGAAGCGCCGCCTCTCTCAATCTTTAATGGAATTGCTATAGGTACAGGTTGTGATAAACGGTATGAAAAATTTCGATGCGCTGATGGCCCAAATGTCCCTGGAAGACAAATTGATGCAGATGACGCAGCTGCTCGGGGCCGATTATATCCAGGAAGATTACGGAACCTTCATGGGCCTTACCCATGAATTTGAGCTCGACGACTATATGGCCTGGAATACGGGCTCCCTGCTCGGAATCGGAGGGGCGAAGCGCTTAAGACGCATCCAGGAAGATTATCTCAAGCGCAGTAAAAACAAAATCCCCCTCCTGTTCATGCAGGATGTGATCCACGGATACCGGACGATTTTTCCCTCCGTGCTCGCCATGGCATGCTCCTGGCAGCCGGAGCTTGTGGAAAGGGCGGCGGAAACGGCCGCAAAGGAGGCCTCGGTGGCGGGAATCCACGTCACGTTTTCCCCCATGGCGGATCTCGCGCGCGATACGCGCTGGGGCAGAGTGGTGGAAAGCACCGGCGAGGACCCCTACCTCAACAGCCTTTACGCCGCCGCGATGGTGCGGGGGTACCAGGGCGAAAACGTAAAGGACCGCTTTCGGATCGCCGCCTGCGTCAAACACTTTGCAGGGTACGGAATGGCGGAGGCGGGCCGCGAATACAACACGACGGAAATCAGCGAATATTCTCTGCGGGAAAATCATTTTCCCGCTTACAAGGCCGCCATCGACGCGGGCGCGAAAATGGTGATGACCTCCTTCAACGCGCTGAACGGCGTGCCCGCTTCGGGAAACGAATGGCTCTACCGCGACATTCTCCGCGGCGAGTGGAAGTTCGACGGAACCGTGATTTCCGACTGCACCGCCATTGCCGAGCTCATCCGCCACAGCTTTGCCGAGGATGAACGGGAGGCGGCGCTCAAAGCATTAAAAACGGGCGTCGATATTGAAATGGTTTCCACAACCTATTTCCGGCATGCCCGGGAGCTGATTGAAGCCGGAGAACTCGACCCCGCCGTCATCGACCGTGCGGTTCTCCGGATTCTGGAACTGAAGGACCAGCTGGGGCTTTTCGAAAATCCGTATAAAGATGCGGATGAGGAGCTGGAAAAGCAAGTGCTTCTCTGCCCCGAGCACCGGGTAAGGGCCCGCGAGGCGGCGCGCAATTCGATCGTTCTGCTGAAAAACAACGGCGTCCTGCCCCTTCTGGACCGCTCCAAAACGGTCGCGCTCATCGGCCCCTATGCGGAAAGCAAGGAAATGCTGGATATCTGGAGCGACTATGGGAAGACAGAGGAGTGCGTTTCGCTGCGGGAGGGGCTGGAAAGGAAGCTTCGGCTCCGCTGCGCGAAAGGCTGCGGTTTTCTGGCGACGGACGAAAAGGAAGAAGCGGAGGCCTTGCAGGCCGCAAGGGAAAGCGACATAGTCGTTCTGGCGCTGGGAGAGCAGCGCTCCATGAGCGCCGAGGCGGGGAGCCGCGCCTTTCTCACCCTTCCGGGCGGGCAGACGCAATTTGCCTGCGAAGTGCTTGCTTTGGGGAAGCCGGTTGTGGTGGTGCTGTTTGGCGGCCGGCCGCTCGAGCTGGGCGGTATCGGCGAAAAGGCAGACGCCATCCTCGAAGCGTGGTACCCGGGTACGGAGGGCGGAAACGCGCTGGCGGATCTTTTACTGGGCGAAGCAAGCCCTTCCGCACGTCTTACCATTTCGTTTCCCTACACGGTGGGCCAGTGCCCGATCTACTATAACCAGTACCCCACGGGGCGCCCCAAGCCCAACGACACGGTGGAGGAACGGTTCCTATCCCGTTATGTGGATGCGCCCAACGCCCCGGCCTACCCGTTTGGGTACGGGCTGACCTATACCGCGTTCGAATACGGCCCGGTATGCCTTTCGAGCTCTGTGCTCGCGCGCGGTGAGCACATTACGGCCGAAATTACCCTGAGAAACACCGGCAGCCGCCCCGGTACGGAGACCGTCCAGCTCTATCTGCGGGATCTGGCCGGAAGCATGGTGCGCCCCGTCCGGATGCTCGGGGGGTTTCAGCGGGTCTGCCTGGAGCCGGGCGGGGAATGCCGCGTATCTTTTGAAATCACGGAAAAGATGCTCGCTTTCCACACCATGCACGACGGCTTCGCGGCGGAAAAGGGAAAATTCATCGTCTATATCGCGCGCGACGCCATACACGACAACGGCGCCGCATTCGAACTCGTTTGAGAGCGCCGCGTATTTTTTACGGCATTTCCAGAGAAGGCGCAACCATTCCGGGACGCTTCGCCTTCCAGCCGGAGGCGGACGGACGAAAGCCGGCTTTTCTCGATCTTTGCCGGAATTGCGATAGGAGGAGCCGTTTATGGGAGAATACCGATTGGTTTGGCACGACGAATTTGATTATGAAGGGATTCCCGACCCCCGAAAATGGGGATATGACATCGGCGCCGGAGTCTGGGGCAACGAAGAGAGCCAGTATTACACAAACCGGCCCGAAAATGCCTTTGTGCGGAACGGGAGCCTGTTTTTAACGGCCAGGCGGGAGGACTGGAATGGTTCCGGATATACCTCGGCCCGGCTTGTCACGTTCGGAAAAGCGAGCTGGAAATACGGCCGCTTCGAAGTCCGTGCAAAGCTGCCACGCGGCGCCGGCTCCTGGCCGGCCATCTGGATGCTTCCCGACGACATCCGAAGCGGCGTTCCCTGGCCGGATTGCGGCGAGATCGACGTGATGGAGCATGTTGGGAAAGACGAGAACATGGTCCATGTGAGCTTGCACAGCCGGCTTTACAACCATATTCTCCACACCCAGCGCACCCATTTCGAGCCGCTGGAGGACGTGACGCGGCAGTTTCACACCTACGGGCTGGAATGGACGGACCAACACATCCGGTTTCTCTTTGACGGCCGGCCTGTCGCCGAATTCTCAAAAGGGGAGAACGGCACCGACGCCTCGCCGGACGGCTGGCCGTTCGATAAACCCTACCATCTCATCCTGAATATCGCCGTCGGCGGTTTCTGGGGAGGGAAGGTGGACGAATCCGCGCTGCCTTTTACAATGGAGATCGACTCCGTCCGCGTTTATCAGCCGGCGCAAACCGGAAACGGATGAAACACGCGCTTAGCCTGCGGCCCGTGCGCAAAACAAGGGGGACGTTTCGCGGAAAGACCGTTCACGATGGAACGAGCATTGGCAGGCACATGGAAAAACATAGCCTCCCCGTTTCCGAGGAGGCTGAAAATAAGGAGGGGGAACATGAAAAGGTTCTGCTCTTATAATACGATTCGTACGCCCCTAAAGTGTGAACAATTTATGAACGTTGCGTAAAATGAGAGCCAAATTGTTAAAAGAATTTCTATATACAATGCCTGACCCCATGAAATCGGCTTTCTCCCGTCATCAGAAAAGGACGCGCCTGAAAGGCTCGGACTTGCATGGGATATCGCGGCGCTGTTATAGCCCGAGCATCACGCTCAAAAGCACTTCTGCCAGCCGTCCGGACGCCTCGCGATGCGGGGCCAGCCGGACGGCTTTTTATTTGCAGCCATTCCTACGGATCTCCGATAAAACTGCGAAAAAATCCGCATCAAAACCACAGAGAAAAGCTTTTGCCGCGGATATCTGTGCGCGTCCGCACCGTGCGCGTCCGCACCGTGCGCGTTCGCACCGTGCGCGTTCGCTTTTCTTAACGCGGCCGGATGTGATGGCGTCGTAAATGCGGACTCTTTCGGTGCCGCTGCGCTTCAGGCGGAGCCTGATATACTCGTTCACGACGGTGTTTGCGCAGAGGAACCTGCGTTTATTGCTGTCGAACACGTCCAGGGCCAGGACGTCACCGCACGAACAGTCGCCAACCGGAATCTCCAGCATATCATCCTTCCGGGCTTCGGGAGCCTGTGCACCGCTTGGCTTTTTGGACTTTGACCTATTGCTTTAGGAGATGCTATAAACGAAATACAAACTCTGTTTATTCCTCTGCTCTGCTCAAAACGTTATAAATCGGCATACAGGCCAAAATTATTGCGGCTGTAAATATTTATACATTTAAAAACGGTGTAAACATTTTTATAATTAATCTGTCGACAATCTTATGACATACTTAGAAACGGATGGTGCAGATATGACAGTGGAACCTATCAGGGACAAAGCGAAAATCAAAAACATGTACTACTATTTAAACGGGAGGAATCCAAAATATGGGCTTATGTTTAAATTCGGGCTCAATACCGGTTTGCGAATCAGCGATATCCTTCCTTTAACTGCGAAGGATATTTTTAGTGAAAAAGGCGAGTTCAAAGAGTACCTCGTGTTGAAAGAGAAAAAGACAAATAAAGAAAAGAAGATCAAAATCAATGAGGCGCTTCGTAAGAACCTGTTGGATTTTGTTCCAAAGGAATCGCGGAAAGGCGATATGTTCCTGTTTTCCAACAACTGCGGAGGTCACATTAAACGAATTCAGGCGTATAAAGTACTAAAGAACGCGGCCGTCGTATGCGGTGTGGAAAATTTCGGAACACACAGCATGCGAAAGACCTGGGGTTATTGGACGTATAAGGCTTCAAAATTCAACATCGGCCTTATTATGGATACGTTCAACCACAGCTCCCAGAATATTACGCTCCGCTATATCGGTGTAAATCAGGATCAAAAGGATGAACTGTATACGCTTGTGCAATTCTGAAAAAAACTTTATTACGGAGAAAAATACTGGTTGAGAAATGGCTGAGGTTAACACATAAGCATAAGCGGAAGGAATAGAAATTCCTGAATTCGATCGTTCAAGCAAGACGTCTTTGGAATGGGAATATCCTTTTTGCGCCGTGCCACAAGCGGATGAAAACGCTCCGGGGCTGCGCGAACCCCGGAGTCGCTCCGAACCCCACGGGGAGGTACGGTAAAGCGTGGAAGAGGAGCGGGATAATTCCTATTGACAGTAAAATACTTACATGTTACAGTATATTTGCACTCTTATGCAAGGACGAAACAGGCGCTGTCCGTCGATTCGGCGGATATTCTGGACGGGGGATAGCATTCATGACATATCCGGATATCTATTTCGAGCCTTTCTGGGGGAAGCTCAACGCGGCTTTGGAAAAGGACGGTCGGTATGGGGAATTCGTTTACGAGGACGAAAACGGTTCGGCCCTGTATCCCTATATTCTGCGTCCCGTGGAGATTCTGCTGGACGGGGAGCAGTATTACGACACGATCACGCCCTACGGCTTTAACGGCCCGGTCATTCTGGAATGCAGGGAAGGCGCGCGGGAACAGCTGGCCGCCGCGTTCGAAAAAGCGTTCGACGCGCATTGCCGGGAACAGCATATCGTGGCCGAATACGTGCGTTTCTGCCCATGGCTTTATAACGACCGTGATTTCGGCCGCTTTTATATCCTGCGGGATAACGGCAAAACGTTCGGCATCGATCTCACCGGGGATTTTTTTTACGAGGAATTAAACTCAAACCGGCGCAAGAAAATCCGCAAGGCGATCCGGTCGGGCGTTACCGCTGAATTCGACTTCGAGGGAAAATCCGTTCCGGAGTTTCTGAGGCTCTACGGGCTGATGGCGGAGCGCAACCAGATCGACCAGAGCTACCGTTTTTCCGAGGCGTTCATCCGCCAAACGCTTGCGGCGTGCGGCGAAAACGCGTTCTTTATCAACGGCCGGTATGAAGGCAAGCTCATCGATTCAGGTTTGTATCTGCTCAGCGGACAGTATATTCACGCGCACCTGCTCGGAAACGATGACGCGTATTTTGGTCTGAACGCCGACCAGATACTGATTTACGAAGCGTGCAGGTGGGGGAAAGAGCACGGAAAAAAGACGCTGCATCTCGGCGGAGCGCATACGGAAAGTCTGATCCGGTACAAAAACGAGTTTACGCGGAAATGCGTCTACGATTTTCGGATCGGTACAAAAATCCGGAACCCGGAGGTTTACGAGCGGCTGGTGCGGGCCAAAGGGGAGGCCAACCCGGATTTCTTCCCGGCGTATCGCTGAGAGCGGCCGGAACTTTGCGCGCGGCGGCTGAAAGCGCCGCGGGTACGTTGGCGGGGCGCATGCGGTATGCGCTACGAATAAGCCGGTTTGAATGCGGGGAGAGCCGGGAAACGGCCCGCGCTGCGGGCGGAAGGCAGAGGGGAACGTGCGGGGGAAAAACAAGCATCGCATTTACGAAAATATCGTCAAGCGCGGCATGGATATCTGCCTGGCGGCACTTGCGCTGCTGCTTCTGTCGCCGCTCGCGCTGGTGTGCGCCCTGCTCATCAAGCTGGAGGAGCCGGGAGCAAGCATCCTTTACCGGGACAGGCGCAACGGAAAAGACGGCCGGGAATTTCTGGTTCTGAAATTCCGCACGATGAAGAACGGCCTTTCCGGAAAGGACCTGACGCCGGTGCCGGGAACGCTGACGCGCACGGGAAAAGTGCTGCGCACGCTCAGCCTCGACGAAATCCCGCAGTTTGTCAATATCCTGCGCGGCGAGATGAGCTTCATCGGCCCGCGCCCGCTGCCCACCGTCTATTATCCCTGGTTCAGCGAAAGCGAGCGGCGCCGGTTCGACGTGCGGCCGGGCTTGACGGGGCTTGCGCAGGTGAGCGGCCGCGCAAACCTCAACTGGGACGAACGCTTTGTGCTGGATGTGCGGTATGTGGAGGGGATGTCCTTTGTCCAGGATATGCGCATCTGCATCCGGACGGTGCTCGTGGTGTTCCGGCATGAGGACGTCATCATCGAGGACGAAACGGAGAACGTCGATTTCGACGTATACCGCAAGCGGCAGCTCGAGGCGCTCCGGGCGCAATCGTAAGCGGGGCGAAAGCTCCGGGCCATATACCATCCCCCAAAAAACCCGAACCCTGTATTTGCAGGTGTTCGGTTTTTTGTACGTGCGGGATAATAGGAATGTTGCGCTCCGCGGCGGATTTTTACAGAAGCCTCTCGATTCCGACCGGAAAAGGCCGATAATTAAAAAAGAACAAGAAGATTGCGGGAGGCCGGAAAATTGAAAATGAGAAAAACCAGTATTATTATTCTGACATACAACAATCTGGAGTACACGAAGCTCTGCATCGAGAGCGTTCGGAAATTTACTCCGGAAGGCAGCTATGAAACCATCGTGGTTGATAATTGCTCCTCCGACGGGACAGCGGAATGGCTTCGGGAGCAACCCGATATCCGTTTAATTGCCAATCAGAGAAACGAAGGCTTTCCGGCCGGCTGCAACCAGGGAATCCGGGCTGCCGAGGCGGGGAACGACATCCTGCTGCTCAACAACGATACGATTGTCACTCCCCAGTGGTTGGATGCCCTGCGAACGTGCCTGTACAGCAGCCCTTCCATCGGCGCCGCGGGGCCTGTGACCAATTTCTGTTCGAACGGCCAGGCCATCCAGACAAAATTCGGAGATATCACGGAGATGCTGGATTTTGCCGCTCAGTTCAACGCCTCGCAGCGCCCGGAGTATGAATGCCGGCAGAAGCTGGTGGGATTCTGCCTGCTTATGAAACGCGAGGCCGTCGATCAGATCGGTCTCCTTGATGAACGCTTTACACCCGGAAATTATGAGGACGACGATTACTCATACAGAATCCAGGAGGCAGGGTACAGGCTGCTCCTTTGCCATTCCGTCTTTATTTATCATTTCGGCAGCCTCTCCTTTCATAAGGATATCCAGGCTTACCAGCGGCATCTCCTCGTCAATGAAAAGAAATTTGAGGAGAAATGGGGATTCAACCCCCGTTATTCGACCTATATTCGAGCCGATGTCATCCGTATGATCGACAACGCGCCGGAAGACCCGATCCGCGTTCTGGAGATCGGCTGCGCGTGCGGCGCCACGCTGCTGAGGATCAAGCACGAATACAAAAACGCCGAGCTGTACGGTATCGAACTCAATTCTGCGTCGGCAAAGGTCGCTTCTCAGTATTGCATTGTAAAAAGTGAGGATATTGAACAATCTCATTTGAGCTTTGAGGAGAATTTTTTCGATTATATTCTTTTCGCGGATGTTCTCGAACACCTGTATGACCCGCTGAAAGTTTTGGCTACCATGAAAAGATATTTGAAAAAGGATGGGCACATCGTGGCCAGCATCCCAAACATCATGCACTATACGGTAGTGGCGGGCTTGCTCGGCGGTAATTTTACCTATGAGGACGCGGGAATTCTGGACAGGACGCACCTGCGATTTTTTACTTGGAACGAAATCGTTCGCCTGTTCCGCGCCGGCGGATATGGCAACCTGCAGGTGCGGGCAAGCGCCTTTCCGCACGCCGCCGCCGCGGATGCTTTTGTAGACAAGTTGGTTGCTATCGCCGGGGAGGATAAGCGGGAGCAGTTTCTGGCATATCAGTACGTTGTGAAAGCGGGAACGGAACAGGAGGCAGCTTCTGCGTCCCAAACCGCCTCCGTGCATGAAAGCGCCCCCGCGCGGGCGGAAGCGGATTCCGGCGCGGCCGCCTCAATTCCGCAGTCCGAGCAAGGAAGACACCTGCGTTTTTTGCTGCGCAGGCTGGAATATCATATCGACGACGAGCAGAACTTGCAGGCGCTCGCTGCCCTTCTGGAACAATCGGGAACCAATCCTGCGCTGGAGGACCAGGAAATCGAACGTTCGGCGGTCGACAGCGCCAGCCAATACAACATGTTGGGCTTGGCTTATTACATCGCCGGGGGCAAGCAGCGGGCAGCCGAATGCTTTTTGAACGCATACGAAAGGAATCCGGAAAACCCAGATGTGGTCTTTAATACGGTTTCCCTGCTTCTCGAATATCACAATATAGGTGCGGCAAAATCTATACTAAGCAGGTGCGACCAAAACGACGAGAGGATTCGGACATTGCTGAGGAAAACACAGGAGGCGGATTTATGAAAAATAACCGCTTTTGCTTTATTACTTGCGTCAACGATGAGGAAACCTATCAGGAGTGTTTGTATTATATCAACCACCTGGAACTTCCAGACGGGTACGAGATTGAAACACTAGCAATCCGGGGCGCGCGCTCCATAGCGGAAGGGTATAATCGCGCAATCATCCAGTCCGATGCCAAATATAAAATTTATCTCCATCAAGATGTGTTCCTTGTAAACCGGCAGCTTCTCAGCAACCTTCTGGCTATTTTCCAAGCAGACGAACGGGTCGGCATGCTTGGTTTGGTCGGAACCGAAGAATTGCCGCCCGATGGAATCTGGTGGAACGGTGTACGGAACTATGGCAGGGTCTATGACACATCCAGAGGGAAAATAGGGCTGATCGCGTTTGACAACCCGGTGGACGGTGGTTGGAAGAGCGTTCAGGCCATTGACGGTATCTTCATGGCGACCCAGTACGACCTGCCTTTTCGCAGCGACCTGTTTGACGGTTGGCATTTTTATGACGTCTCTCAGTCGTTGGAATTTATCCGGAAAGGTTACCGGATTGCCGTGCCGACGGTTTCGGAACCGTGGTGTATCCACGACTGCGGAGTCACTCCGGTGGGGAATGCGTATCGGCAGGACTGCAGGATATTTCTAAAAGAATATACCGGAGATGTTCGGCAGTTTCGGTGAAAGGCCTGCGCCCTGCGGCACCTCCTACGTATAAATAAAGGGCGAACCCCGGACGCCTGTTTTTTCAGACATCCGGGGTTCGCTCTTTCGGAAGTTTGAAACTTACTTTTCGTGCAGCAGCTTTTCCAGCTCGTCCAAAAAGGTGTTGATATCGCGGAACTGGCGGTAAACCGAAGCGAAGCGCACATAGGCGACCTCGTCGATGGTTTTGAGCTTATCCATGGCAAGCTCGCCGATCCGCTGGGATGTCACCTCGCGGTCGAGGGAGTTTTGCAGGTTCGTCTCGATCTCGTTTACGGCCCGTTCCAGCGATTCGATGGAAACGGGCCTTTTTTCGCACGCCCGCAGCATGCCGTTGAGCACTTTCTGGCGGTCGAAGGTCTGGCGCGATTTGTCTTTTTTAATCACGATCAGAGGCAGGTTTTCAATGGCTTCGTAGGTTGTGAAGCGTTTCTGGCACCGCAGACATTCACGGCGCCGGCGGATGCGTTCGCCGTCGTCGGTAGGGCGGGAATCGATTACTTTGCTTTCCTCAAAGCCGCAGTAGGGACATTTCATGGAGTTCCTCCCTGATGCCGAAGCAGCCGGCTGCCGCGGCGGAATTTTCCGAGCGCCGGCTCATACGATTCTCCGCCCGCGCCGAACGTTTATCCTGCGGTGGCGCCGAAAGCCGGGCGCGGGCCGCCGCACTATTTGGCCGCGATAAAATCCTCGGCCGCGTCTTTAAGGCACACGGGCGTTACCGCGCCGCGCGCGAGAAGCCGGATGAAACCGAGAACTTCTTCTTTGGAAACCGAAATGTCGTCCACTTGTGCACAGTCCAGCGGATTGCCGTCCAGCGGGCTGTCGTCCGCCTGCTTGCCGTCCATCCGGAGCGTGGCGCGAACGCCGTATGCCGGGAGCAATTCCGCCCCGTCCGACGCGCAAAGCCCTTCTGTCAGAAAATATTCGACCCGGAACGTCTTGTTTTCCTCGGAGACCCGGAAATGAGACACCTCCGTAGCAGATGGAAACATGTACACTCCTCCCGTATCGTTCTGGCCAGGCAACACTACTATTATAGAGCAGCCGCGCTGGATTTTATCGGGAGAAATGGCAGAAAAACGGACGATGCCGACAAAGAAATCCGCTATATTTTGGTGCAGACGACGGCATTATGCCTATATATAGTGGAATTGGTGCGTATTGTGTCGAATTAGGTCAGGGTATGCCGTTCCTACTTCGGCGCATCAGCGCGGGCCGGCCAGCGTTTCCAGAAAGCGCCGCGCGCGCACCAGGTCGGCGTCGCCTTCGAAACAGCCGCGGTAGACCTCCGTTACCAAGGGGCCGCAAAAACCCGCGCGTGTCAGGTGTGCGCACAGGGCGGGGAGATCGGCGCAGCCCGTTCCGGGAAGCAGGCAGTCCTGTTCCGGCGAGCTGTCGCTCAGGTGAACCAGCGCGATGTTCCGCCCCATGGCGTCGGCCATCGCAAGCGGAGATTCGCCCGC
Organism: Bacillota bacterium; assembly: GCA_023391535.1. Classification (GTDB taxonomy): domain Bacteria; phylum Bacillota; class Clostridia; order Oscillospirales; family Ethanoligenentaceae; genus JAEWAU01. Next base: position 28,696 of record JAEWAU010000027.1, read on the forward strand.
GCGCAGGGCCTGCTTGACATCCAGCACAAAGCGGATGCCGTCCCCCAGCAGGCGCTTCATGCCGGTGATTTCGGCTGCTGTGGCGCTGCGGCAGCGCGCGACATTCTCCTGCGCGAGCGTAACGCCTTCCTCCCGCGCCGCAGCGGCCAGGGCCGCAAAGCGTTCGCAAAACTCCGGCAGGGGGAGGGGAGAATCGCGCCGGTCCCCGTGAAAGACCACGAAGGAGGCGCCCAGCCGGGCGGCCTGCGCGAAATAGCGCCGGTACTGCGCCACACCGTCGGCAAAGCGGCGGGGATATTCGGTGAAAAAGAGGAACGGCTCCAAGCCGCAGGTGTAGAGATGGAGCGAGCAGATTTCCGCGCCAGCGCCGCGCAGGCGGCTTTTCAGGCCGTCCGCGAAGACGCCTGAAAACTCGCTTTCACAGTTGATAAACACCTCGAACCGGCGAAAACCCAGCGTCAGCAGCTTATCCAGCGCGCGTTCGGTTTCCAGCGGATACAGGCAGGCGGTGGAAATGGCCGGAAGCATACGGAAGTCCCTTCCCTTCTTCCAACATTTTAGCATTGTGCCGCCCTTCCGTCAATGTTACCATAGGAACAGAGACGTTCTGCCGCAGCAGTAAGTGGCCGCAGCCGCCATTTTCGCGGAGAAAACGCTCCGAAAGGGGAAATACATAGATGCGTATTCTGAACATGGCCAAAACCGCGTTCCGGACGCTCAATCCGGTTTCGCTGGGAATTTTATTTGCGGGGCTGGAATTCACGGCGGGGCTTCTGCTGGCGTCGCTCGTGCTCACGCTGCTCACGGGCCGCGTCGGCGACATGTTCTCCATGATGGGTGCGGCGGCGGGGCTCAAACAGGCGGCGCTCACCTGCGGGACGCTTGCGGCGGTAGCCGCGCTGTTCGGGGATATGGCCGTGAAGGACCGGCAGAACGGCCGCCTGTAAAAACGAAGGCCCGGTCAGATACCCTCTAGGAGTACAAATCGGCGAAAACACCGCGGGGCGGAAAAAACGCGGGAACGGCAAGACGCGAAACGGCGCGTTTTGCCGTTCCCGCGTTTTCTTTTGCCGGAAAAGCCGCCGGGCAAACCCCGGGTCGAACCCCGCGCGGAAAGCAACAGCCGCAGCTGTTCCGGCTGCGGAATCCATAAGGATTTCGGAATAAAAACAGGCGGCCGCCCGAATGGGAGGCCGCCTGATGCGTTTTGCGCGGATCAGCGCTTGTTTTTCTTGCCGGTGCGCGCGGCTTCGAGGCGCTTCTTGTGCTCCTCGCGCTCCTGCGCCGCCACGAGCTTTGCCGCAGCGGCCCGCTTCTCCTTGTGGGTTTCCCAGGTGACCCACAGCGGGCCGGCGATGCAGATGGTGGAATAGCAGCCGGTGACGACGCCCACCATCATGGGCAGCGCGAAGCTTGTAAGGGAATCGAGCCGGTACAGGAACGAGAACACCGCAATCACCGCGATGGCGACGAAGGTGACGAGGGTGGTGTTGATGGACCGGGCGAAGGACTGGTTGATGGACTTGTTCACGATATCCTTGAACGGAATCTTCTGGCCGTAGAGCCTGCGGTTCTCACGCACGCGGTCGAACACCACGATGGTATCGTTGATGGAGTAGCCGAGGATGGTGAGCGTGACCGCGACGAAGTTGTCGTTGATGGTGAACCGCATGACGGAGAACGCCACGAAGCCGATGATCACGTCGTGCATGAGCGCGACGAACGCGAAGATACCGGCCGGAAGGCCGCCGATCTTGCGGAACCGGATCCAGATATACAGAATGATGAGCACCGAGGCGAGCACCAGCGCGAGCAGGCTCTTCTGGAAAAACGCGCGGCCCATGGAGGCCGCCACGTCCGTGGACTGGCCTTTGGCGAGCTGATTCCCGGAGAACTGCTTGCTTTCGGCGGAGAACAGGGTGGCCTGCTCGTCGCTCGTGAGGTTCTTGTTGATATCGAGCACGAGGGTCTTCTGGTGCGTCACGTAGTTGACGTCCGTGGAGGCGTCCACCAGCTTGCCGGGCAGGGCGCTCTGCGCCACCTGCTGGGCCGTGGAGGTGCTGACGTCGCCCGTGTAGGTGTAGCGGATGATGGCGCCGCCGGTGAACTGAATATCCAGCTTGACGCCGAAAATGATCGACACGAGGATGCCGAGAGTGATGAGCGTCAGTGAGATCGTGTAGTAAATTTTGCTTTTGCCGATAAAATCGATATTGAGATCGGGCCTCATTGCGCAGCACCTCCAAACAGGAAGTTCCGGCGGAAGGCCTCGAACTTCGAAACGGACTTCAGCATCAGGCGGGAGGCCGTGACGCCCATGATGAGGTTGAATATCACACCGATGATGAGCGTGTAGCCGAAGGACTGCACGGTGCCGGAGCCGAGCCACATCAGCAGGATGCCCACGATGAACACCGTGACGTTGCCGTCGAAGATGGCGGTGAAGCTGCGCTCGAAGCCGGCGTCGATGGCGCCGTCAAGCGTCTTGCCGAGCCGGAGTTCCTCTTTGATGCGCTCGCCGGTGAGGACGTTCGCATCCACGCCCATGCCTATGGATAGGATGATGCCGGCGATGCCGGGCAATGTAAGCGTGAGCTGCGGGATGGAGATGCACAGCAGAGTGCCCGCCACATGCCCGCACAGCGCGATACAGGCGATCAGGCCCGGCAGGCGGTAATAGAGGATCATGAACAGGCAGATGAGGATGAACGCCACGAAACCGGCCATTACCGTAACGTTCAGGGCGTTCGCGCCCATCTGAGCCGAGATGGTGCTGTAGTTATCGGTGACGAGCTTGAACGGCAGCGCGCCCGCGTTGATCTGGTTGGCCAGTTTCTGAGCCACGGCCGCAGTCATCGGGCTGTTCGTGTCGTTGATGATGGCCTGTCCGTCGTCGATCTCGGTTTGCACCACGGGGCTCGAGATCTCGGTGGTGTCCATGTAAATTCCGATTTGCTTATTCAGGAACTTCTTGGTGGCCGCCGCGAATTTCGTGGTGCCCGCGGAGTTGAAGGTCAGCGACACGCAGTAGCCGTTGTTGTTGTTGGAAGCGTCTACCTTGGCCTGTGCGCTCTTGACGTCGTTGCCCGTGAGCAGCACGTTGCCGCTCGGGTCCTTGAACGTGAGCTGGGACATGGCGCCGAGCTCGGAAATGGCGCTTTCCGGGTCCTTATCCTTGATTCCGGATTTCCACGGGAAGCGGATCTCGATGGAATCGGTGGCATAGTCCTCGTAGATGTTGCGATCCTTGATGTTGAGATTATCGAGGCGCACGCTCAAGCGCTGGACCGCGGCGTCGAGCTGATCCTTTGTGACACTGACCCCTTTCGGAGGGGTGAATGTCACATCGACACCGCCTTTGATGTCGATGCCGAACCGGATATCCTGCGCTCCCTTTACCACAGTTACCCGATTATCGCCCTGCGAGTAGCCGAACCCGGCGTAAGCCAGGTAGGAAAGCACGGCTATCACAAGCACGATGACGAAGATTACGGGTCTTCCCACACGCTTGAACACGCGTTTTCACCTTCCGCATTTTTTTTCCGGGACGGCGCGAAAAAGCCCCTGCCCGGAGCCCTGTGCAGAACACAGCAACTATATTATAGGGGGGGGAGCCGGAATTGTCAATAAAAGAAAGCCCACCCGAAGGCGGACTTTTGGGCGGCGGGCTTTCCCGTGCCCGATTCGCGGGAAAGCCCGGCAAATCCATCCCTTATTCTTCCGCAGATGGAAACCGTGCGCGGGGGGCTGGGTAAAAGCAACCGCCCGGCCCCATTCGAATTGCCGCACCGCAGGTGCTAGACGCGAAGGGCGGCGGTGTCGAGCTGCGCGCCGCGGTTTTTGGCGAGCAGGGGTTTTACCTGATTGTCGATAAGCTCCTGCACCTGCTGCGGGGCGCGCCCGGTGTAGAGCGCGGGGTCGAGGAGGGTTTCGAGCTCCCCGCGCTCGAGGCCGAAGGCCGGGTCGGCCGCGATGCGCTCGAGCAGGTCGTTCGAAAGGCCCTCCTCCTTGACGCGCTTTGCCGCCGCGAGCGAGTGCTGCCGGATGCGCTCATGCAGCTCCTGCCGGTCGCCGCCCTTTTTCACGGCGCCCATGAGGATGTTCTCGGTGGCCATGAAGGGCAGCTCGTTCATCACGCGGCTGCGCACCACGCGCGGATAAACCACAAGGCCGTCCGCCACGTTGCCGTAGAGGTCGAGGATGCCGTCCACGGCCAGGAAGGCCTCCGCCACGGAGATGCGCTTGTTGGCGGAATCGTCGAGCGTGCGCTCGAACCACTGGGTGGCGGCCGTCCACGCGGGGTTGAGCGCGTCGGTCATCACATAGCGCGAAAGGGCCGTGATGCGTTCGCAGCGCATGGGGTTGCGCTTGTAGGGCATCGCGGAGGAACCGATCTGCTGCTTCTCGAACGGCTCCTCCATCTCCTTGAAGTTCTGGAGCAGCCGCATATCATAGGAGAATTTGCTCGCGCTCTGCGCGACGCCCGAAAGCGTGGCAAGCACGAAGGCGTCCGTCTTGCGCGAATAGGTCTGGCCCGAAACGGGCACCACGGCGTCGAAGCCCATCTCCGCGGCGATGAGCGCCTCGAGCTTCTTCACCTTTTCGCCGTCGCCGTCGAACAGCTCCATGAACGAGGCCTGCGTGCCCGTGGTGCCTTTGGAGCCGAGCAGCGCCAGCGTGCCGATGCGGTATTCCACCTCGGCAAAATCCATGAGCAGGTCGTTTACCCACAGCGCGGCGCGCTTGCCCACGGTGGTGAGCTGCGCGGGCTGGAGGTGCGTGTAGGCGAGGCAGGGCATGTCCTTGTATTCCGCCGCGAACGCCGAAAGACGTTCGATCACCGTGAGGAGCTTCGCGCGCACCAGGCGCAGCGCCTCGCGCATGATGATGACGTCCGTGTTGTCGCCCACATAGCACGAGGTGGCCCCGAGGTGGATGATGGGGCGCGCGTGCGGGCACTGCACGCCGAACGCGTAGACGTGCGCCATCACGTCGTGCCGCACCTCGCGCTCGCGCGCCTCGGCCACGTCGTAGTTGATGTCGTCGAGATGCGCCTCCATCTCGGCAATCTGCTCGTCCGTAATGGGGAGCCCCAGCTCCTTCTCACCGCGCGCCAGAGCCACCCAGAGCCTGCGCCATGTCCGGAACTTGAAATCCGGCGAGAACAGGCGCTGCATCTCCCGGCTCGCGTACCGCGCGCCGAACGGGCTTTGATAGGTTTCGCTCATAAAACAGATTCGTCCTTTCCACAGGCGGGCGGGCCTCGCGCCCATCCCCACAGTTCTTCGCGACACTGTTTTTAGTGTACCATACGGCTGCGCCGTAGGCAAGCCGAGCGGCTGCGCCGCAGGCAATTCGAATAGGTCGGGTGATTTTTTTACCCGGTTTCCCGCGCACGGCTTCTTTACGAGGAAACATAGGAAGTGGATGCGCCGGGCCCAACCGCGGATTGCCGCGGCGCGAGCCGCCCGCGCTCGGATTCCCGGCGAAAAAGATCACCCGGCCCCTTTGAATGGGGTCGGGTAAGTAGTTTTGAACGCCGGAGAAACGCTGCATGTGTTCCCGCGAACCGGGTGCGGGCGCCGCCCGCCGCCCGTTCAGGCGGCTTCCGCGCGGGCCAGCAGCTTTTCCACCGAGGCGATGCGCACGCACAGGCAGAACAGCTCGATGGCGGCCTTCAGCTCTTTCACGGGCGGGAAGGTGGGGGCGATGCGGATGTTGCGGTCGCGCGGGTCGAGGCCGTAGGGGAAGGTGGCGCCCGCCGGGGTGAGCTTGACGCCCGCGCCCGCGCAGAGCTGAACGGTGCGTTTCGCGCAGCCGTCGAGCGTATCCACCGAGATGAAATAGCCGCCGTTCGGGCGGTGCCAGCTCAGAAGATCCGAGCCGGAGAATTCCGCGTCCAGCCGGTCGAGCACCGCGTCGAACTTCGGGCGCAGAATGGCGGCGTGCTTTGCCATGTGCGCGCGGATGCCGTCCATATCTTTGAAGAAGCGGACGTGGCGCAGCTGGTTGAGCTTATCCGGCCCGATGGTCTGGAAGGCGAGCAGCTTTTTGGTGTCGTCGATATTGCGGCGGGAGGCCCCCATCATGGCCACGCCGGAGCCGGGGAAGGTGATCTTCGACGTGGAACCGAACAGGTAGACCATATCCTCTTTTCCCGCAGCGCGGCAGGTGTCCAGAATATTCAGAAGCCGGTCGGGCTTGTCGGTGAGATGATGCACGCAGTAGGCGTTATCCCAGAAGATGCGGAAATCGTCCGCGGCGGGATTCAAAGCCGCGAAGCGCCGTACCACCTCGTCGGAATAGGTGATGCCCTGCGGGTTTGAATATTTGGGCACGCACCAGATGCCCTTCACGGACGGGTCGGATTCCGCCAGCGCCTGCACGGCGTCCATATCCGGGCCGTCGTCCTTCATCTCCACGGGAATCATCTGGATGCCGAAATATTCGCACACCGTGAAGTGGCGGTCGTACCCCGGGCTCGGGCACAGGAACTTGACGGCCTTCAGGCTGCCCCACGGGGCCTGCCCCAGAACGCCGCGCGTCCAGGCGCGGGCGACGGTGTCGAACATCATGTTCAGGCTCGAGTTGCCCCCGATGATGATCTCGCTCGGCGCGACCTCCAGCATATCGGCAAAAAGTTTCTTGGCTTCGGGAATACCGTCGAGCAAACCGTAATTGCGGCAGTCCACCCCGCCTTCCGTGAGGCAGCTCTCGCTGCTCCCGATGCAGTCGAGAATCGGCAGCGACATATCGAGCTGGTCGATTCCCGGCTTCCCGCGGGACATGTCGAGCTTCAGCCCCCGGGCCTTGAAAGCTGCGTATTGCGCGTCCAGTTTTTTCTTCTCATCTTTGAGCTGCTCCCTGGAACAGAATTCGTACTGCGGCATGGTCCATTCCTCCGTAAAACGGCCGCCCGCCGCTTCTTCTCGTAAGAGTGCGGCCAAACTGCCCTTTTGGATGTCTGCGCCTTCATATTTTTCACAGCGCACAGGCTTATTGTACTATATGCCGCATAAATTTGCAAGTTGAATTTTGAATTCATGCAGCAGCTGGCGTTGCGGCAGTTCGCGGGAAAAGCGGGCGGCACATATTCCGTTTGCTTCCGCGCAGAGAACCGGCGCAAAAACACCCCCCGCGGCAGGCCTTGTCCGGCCCGACGCGGGGGTAAAAGCACAGGAAAAGCCGGATACGTTCTTCCGCGCCGGGAATCCGTGCGCGGGGAACCGGGTTTAAACTCACACCCGGCACCATTCGAACTGCCGCCGCGCAACGGCCGCGCGCGGGGAGAAAAGTGCGATTCAGCACTCAGCCCCATTCGAACTGCCTCCAGCGCAACTGACGCAGCTGGCGGAAACGGTGCGGGGAGAAACGCCGTGCGCGGCGGCGGCGGCCTCCACGGCGGAGCGTTCGGGCTTGCATTTGCGGATGCTGCCGTAGCGCGCGAACTTGACGGGGATTTTGCCGTATGGGGTATCCACCTCGCGAATTTCGCGTTCCATCACGATGCGGCGGGAGGTGCGCACGCGCAGGCCGATGGCTCCGGTGCGCGAAAAGATCAGCTCCGCGGCCCGCTGCCGCAGCTCCCGGGAGCAAAGCACCGTGAGCAGCACGGCGGGGCGGCATTTCTTCATATAAATCGGCGTGAAATAGGCGTCCGCCGCGCCCAGCGCGAAGAGCGCGTCCAGGCAGGAGCCGAGCTCCTCGCCGGTGCTGTCGTCGATACAGGTTTCCAGCACCTCAACGGAATCCGGCTCCGCAGAATCCGCGGGCTCTTCGGCGGCGGGGCTTTCCGCCGCTTCGCCCAAGAAGGCGCGCAGAATGTTGGGATGCGGAAAATCTTTTTCCCCGGCGCCGTACCCAATGCGCTCGACGCGCATCTCCGGCATGGGCCCGGCGCTTTCGCACAGCGCGGCCGCGATGGCGGCGCCCGTGGGGGTGATCATCTCGCCCTGCGCGGCGCTTGTGGAGAAGGGAAGCCCGGCGGCGCTGAGAATGGCCGCCGTGGCGGGCACCGGAACCGGCAGCAGGCCGTGCGCGCACCGCACAAAACCGCTGCCCTCGCGCAGGGGCGAGCACAGCACGCGCGGGAAGCCGAGCTGCTCCATGCACAGCGCGGCGGCGGCGATATCCGCGATGGAATCGGCCGCGCCCACCTCGTGGAAGTGGACTTCCTCCGGCGGGAGGCCGTGCACCTGCCCCTCGGCCTGCGCCACGAGGGCGAAAATTTTCTTCGCGAGCGCCTTCACGCGCTCGCCGAGCGGCGCGGCGTCGAAAAGCGCCCCGATCTCCGCGAGATGCCGGTGCGCGTGCGCCGCGCCGTGCTCCGCACCGTGAGGCGCGGGCAGCAGGCGCACGCGGAAGGTATCCGCCGCCACGCCGCATTTCTCCGTTTTGCCGAACGCAACTTCAAAATCGCCGGTGCCGAGCGCGGAAAGATCGCTCGCGAGCTTTTCGCGGTCGATTCCAAGCCCGAGCATCGCGCCCGTGAACATATCTCCGCTGATGCCCGCGGAGCAATCGAGATAGATGGTTTTCATAAGCAATTTCCTTTGCAACGGGCAGTGCCCGCCCCCAATTCGCGGGGAAATGTACCGAAACCGCCGTGCGCGGGGAGCAGGCAATCTATTTTTTCCCGGCCCCATTCGAATTGCCCGCCGCGCAGCGGCTGCCCTCGGCGCAGCCGGCGGCTAGGCGGTTGATCTGGCCGGCGAGGCAGCCGGCGCCGAAGCCGTTGTCGATATTCACCACGCCGATTCCGGCGGAGCAGGAGTTGAGCATGGTGAGGAGGGCCGAAAGCCCGCCGAAGTTGGAGCCGTAGCCCACGCTGGTGGGAACGGCGATGACGGGCCTGTCCACGAGGCCGCCCACGACGCTGGCGAGCGCGCCCTCCATGCCCGCCACGGCGATGACGACGTTGGCGGAGCGGATTTCGTCGAGGCGGTCGAACAGGCGGTGGATGCCCGCAACGCCCACGTCGAACACGCGCGTCACGCGGCAGCCGAAGGCCTCGGCGGTGAGGGCGGCCTCCTCGGCCACCGGAATATCCGCCGTGCCCGCGGTGCACACCGCCACCGTGCCGAGCGGCTCGGGCGCGCGCTGCGTGAGCGTTACCATGCGGGCCGTTTCGCTGTAAACGGCGCGGGGCAGCAGCGCCGCGATGGCCTCGTAATGCTCTTTTGAGGCGCGCGAGGCCAGCACGTTCCCGCCGCCCTGCGCGAGCTTCTGCGCGATGAGCGCGGCCTGCTCCGGGGTCTTGCCCGGGCAGAAGATCACCTCGGGAAAGCCCGTGCGCAGCGCGCGGTGGTTATCCACGCGCGCAAAGCCCATATCGGCATAGGGCAGCGTTTTGAGCCGCTCCAGAGCCTGTTCCACAGGGACGCTGCCGTCCGCCACGGAATGAAGCAGCGCTTCCACGTCCATATCGATGCGCCTCCTCTGCGCCCCCGCGGGCGCGCGGCGCGGAAAAGAATCCGACGCCGGGAATCCAATGCGTATAATAAATAAAAATAATAACGGAAAAATATTTTATGTGCGTTTTACCGGTTCCTGCGCCGGAAATCGAGCATCGTAATAAAATGCGGGATGGAGAAGGTTTCGGGCGCCGTTTGCAGGTAGGCCTCGTGCTCCCGCTTGAAGGCTTCGATTTGCTCCGGCGGCAGGGAGGACGCGCCGACGCCGCGGCAGGCGATGATCCGCCCCTGCCAGCTTTCCCGCGTGAACGGCAGCGCGAGCGAAAACGCCTCGCAGCCGATGCACTCGAAGAACGGGTTCGAAAGGGCGGCCTTCTCGGGCTGGTACCGCTGAAAGCCCGCGCCCGTCCACAACGGATTGTACTTGAGCACGAGATTTTCGCTTCCCCGCGCAATTTCGCTCTCAAAGGGAAGCCACGTCATGTAGAGGATGAGCAGACGGCCGCGGGGATGCAGCACGCGCGCGATCTCGGGCAGAACCTTCGCCTGGTCGAAATAGAAGAAGCACTGGCAGGCCGTCACCACGTCGAAAGCGCCGTCCGGCAAGCCCGTGCGCTCGGCGGGCGCGGTGAAAAAGCGGATTGCCATGTTCCGCTCCGCCGCCATCCGCTTCGCCTGCCCGGTCTGCCGGTCCGAAATATCCACGCCCGTCCACTCCGCGCCGAAACGGTACATATTGCGCGGCAGAACGCCGGTTCCCGTGCCGAGATCCAGCACCCTCTGGCCGGAGATGCACAGGCCCCGCTCCACGATCCTCCGGTAAAACTCCTCGGGGTAGATGTCGCGGTATTTCGCGTACTCTTCCGAGGCGTTTCCCCAGTCGAAGCCGCTGCCGTGGTCGATGCTTTCGTCGTGCTGCATGTCAGAGTCCCCCCTCGCTGTCGTCTTGCCCGTGCGGCGGACGTTAAAACTCGGCGCTTCCCGCGGTGCGCGGGAAGGGGATGACATCGCGGATGTTCGGAATTCCCGTGACGTACATGATGAGCCGCTCGAAGCCGAGCCCGAAGCCGCAGTGCTTCGTGCTGCCGAAGCGGCGCAGATCGAGGTACCATTCGTAATTTTTGCGGTCCATCGAAAGCTCGTCCATGCGGCGCAGCAGCACGTCGAGCCGCTCCTCGCGCTGGGAGCCGCCGATGATTTCGCCCACGCCCGGCACCAGAAGGTCCACGGCCGCGACGGTTTTGCCGTCGTCGTTGCCGCGCATGTAAAAGGCCTTGATCTCCTTGGGGTAATCGGTGACGAACAAAGGCTTTTGGAACACCTGCTCGGTGAGGAAGCGCTCGTGCTCGGTTTGGAGATCGCAGCCCCACGAGACGGGGTATTCGAACTCCATGCCGCTCTTTTCGAGAATCCGCACGGCCTCGGTGTAGGTGACGCGCGCGAAATCGGCGTTCACCACGCCGGAAATGCGGTCGAGCAGGCCCTTATCCACGAACGCGTTGAAGAACGCAAGCTCGTCCGCGCAGTGCTCCATCAGGTAGGCGAGCACGTATTTCATCATATCGTGCGCCAGCGCCATATCGTCCTCGAGGTCCGCGAACGCGATCTCCGGCTCCACCATCCAGAATTCGGCGGCGTGGCGCGGGGTGTTGGAGTTTTCGGCGCGGAAGGTGGGCCCGAAGGTGTAGACCTTGCCGAACGCCATCGCCATCGCCTCGGCCTCGAGCTGGCCGGAAACGGTGAGGCTCACGGGCTTGCCGAAGAAATCCCGGGCGTAATCCACCGCGCCCTCCGACGTGCGGGGAGGATTCGCGGGGTCGAGCGCCGTGACGCGGAACATCTCGCCCGCGCCTTCGCAGTCGCTGCCCGTGAGGATGGGCGTGTGCACGTAGATAAACCCGCGCTCCTGAAAGAACCGGTGTATGGCGAAAGCCGCCACCGAGCGCACGCGCAGCGCCGCGCCTATGAGGTTGGTGCGCGGGCGCAGATGCGCGATCCCGCGCAGGAATTCCGGCGAATGGCGCTTTTTCTGCAGCGGATATTCGGGCGGGCAGGCGCCCTCTACCTCCACGCTTGCGGCGTGCAGCTCGAACGGCTGGCGCGCCTGCGGCGTGAGCACGAGCTTGCCGCGAACCGTCACCGCCGCGCCCGCGCCGAGCTTCGCCACTTGCTCGAAGTTCGGGAGGGAGGCGTCGAACACCACCTGCAGGCTCTTGAAACAGCTTCCGTCGCCCAGCTCTAGAAAACCCACGGCCTTCGAATCCCTTACCGTCCGCGCCCAGCCGCACACGGTGGCCTCCGCAAAGGCTTCCGGCGTTTTATAAAGCGCGTCGATGGACGTATGTTGCATAAAGATCCCCGTTTCTCCGCAGAGCAAAGGCGGGGAAGGCCCTCTGCGGCCGGGCTTTCCCCCTTCGCGCGGCGCCTTTGCGCCGCATCGTCCGAATCGATTGTATTATATCCTTTTTCCCTCCCGTCTACAAGCGGCTGCGCCGCGGGCAATTCGAGTGGGGCGAGGTGCGGTAAGCGTCTTGCACCCCGCGCACGGATTCTTTGCGCGGAAGAGTAAACAACGGGTTCGGTATGCTTTCCCGCGGATTGGGTGCGGGCATCGCCCACCGCCGGCAAGTTTTTCGGTAGAGGAGGGATGGAAACTCTTGTCGTAAACAGCCGAAAATGCTATGATAGCCAATATATAGAGAAGAATCGGAAGCCGGAGCCGGCCTGTGCGGGCGGAACCGACGAGAAGGCGGGCGGACGCATGGAAACGAAACGGTTTTTGCTCATGCTGTTTGGCCTTACGGCGCTTTTCGGCGTCGTTCTCATCGTCTATAACTTCGCTTCGATGCCGCCCTACGGCGCCGAGGCGGCTTCCGCCGTGCCGCTTTACGCCTCGGGAGCGGAGCCGTCCTCCTCGCCCTCCCGGAGCGCGCAGAGCGGGGCTTCCTCAGGCGCGCCGGCGTCCCGGGCCTCGCAGGCCGCGCCGCCCTCTTCATCGTCGTCCGCCGCCCCGCCGCCCTCGGCCGCGTCCTCGCAGGGCACCGCGCCCGCGCAGAACGCGTCGTCCAAAACGGCGGGCGTCGTGAACATCAACACGGCGGACCTTGCGCAGCTCGAAACGCTGCCGCGCATCGGGGAAGTGAAGGCGGAGGCGATTCTGGATTACCGGAAGGCCCACGGGCGTTTCACGAGCGCGGACCAGCTCGAAAACGTCAAGGGTATCGGCGCGGCCACGCTCGCGGCGCTTCGCCCTTATATCACGCTGGGCTGAGCCGCGCCGGCTGCGCCGGAGGCGGATGCCTTTTCTTGTAAAAAGCGGTTTTCGGCTGTGCAATAAATAAAAAAATCCATATACGGGGGAAACCCCGACATATGGATTTTTCCTGTGCCGTTCGCTCAATTCGGAGGCACCTCGCCGCGCACAGCAAAAGCGCCCATAGCAGAAAGCTATAGGCGCTTTTTTGCCGCTGGTCGGAGTGAAATTATAGGATCTGGAGAAATCCAGTAATATCAATGGTTAAAACAAGGCCGACAAATTGTATTTTCCGATACTTTAAAAGCCGCTGAAATCGATTTGATTACAACGGCCCTCAAGCTGCAAATGGCGCAATCCATTCACACAACATAATTTCAATCCGCAGATCGCTCTGACATTTTTATTGTATAACATTCCACTTGTAAAAAAATGTCGAAACACGGGGAATTACAAATCGTATGTTAGTTAACTCTATGTTGTGTGAAAGGAATACTTTTATGCGAGCGAAACATTCTTAATGACAATCCCTCGGCATATTATTTTGCAGAGGTGATGGCCATTGATTTATATACGAAGTCCGCCGAAAGAAAAAGAACCCAAGTTAAATAACTTGAGTTCTTTGGAGCGGATGACGAGACTCGGACTCGCTACCTCCACCTTGGCAAGGTGGCGCTCTGCCAGATGAGCTACATCCGCGCAAAAAACGTCAAACGCCGGCAAAATGCAAAGCGCCTGACGGGACGAAATTCATTATACGAAAATCCTCCGTGCCTGTCAAGGGCTTTGAGGCATTTTTTTGCCGGTGTTTTCGCCCTCGCGGTGCTTTCACCGCTTGACAACGCCGCCGCAATCCGATATGATATATGTGCAAATGCAAACCATTCGCAAATGGAGCTGAAAAAATGAGCAGACAGAAAAACATCCGCAGGATTGCGGCGGTGCTGCTGTGCCTGTGCGCGGCGGCGCCGCTTGCGGGCTGCGCCGGCAAACCGGGCGCGGCGGCGGGCGTTTCGGCGGGGAAGAAAGTGGCCGTATCGGTTTCGTTCAACGCCATAGCGGAGCTGGCAAAAGCCGTGGGGGGCGACAAAGTAACCGTTTCCACCATCATCCCGGACGGAACGGAGCCGCACGATTTCGAACCCAAGGCCAAGGACCTGACGGCCATGGGGGGCGCGGCCGTGTTCGTCTATAACGGGCTCGAAATGGAAGGCTGGGCGCAGCAGGCCGTGCAGGCCGTGGAGAATCCGAAGCTCGTGGTGGTGGAAGCCTCCAAGGGTGCGGCCGCCGTCAGGGATCCCGGCGTGGACCCGCACCTGTGGCTGAGCGTCAAGGGCGCGGAGCTGGAGGCCAAAAACATCCGTGACGGGCTGATTCAGGCCGACCCGGCGGACAAAGCGGCGTTCGAAGGCAATTATGCGCAGTTTAACGGGCAGCTCGAAAAGCTCTACGCGCAGTATCAGCCCGTGTTCGCCGCGGCGAAGAGCAAGGATTTCGTGGCAGGGCACGCGGCGTTCGCCTACTTCTGCCGGGATTTCGGCCTGAAGCAGCAGAGCGTGGAGGACGTGTACGCCGAAGGCGAGCCGAGCCCCAAAAAGCTGGCGCAGCTGGTGGCCTACTGCCGCGAGAACCATGTGAAGACCATTTTTGCCGAACAGCTTGCAAGCCCTGCCGTTTCCAAAACTCTGGCGGACGAGGTGGGCGCGAGGGTGGAAACCATCTACACCATGGAGAGCAGCGAGGACGGAAAAAGCTTCCTTGCGCGCATGGAAGCGAACCTTTCGGAGATCGCGGCGGCCCTGAAATAGCGCGCGGCTTGACACCGCCGGGCCTCCCGGAATAGAATAGGGCCATACGGCGCGCAAGGGGGAAAACGGCGTGATCAAGAACGACTATATCCTGCGGCTCATCGAGCAGATGGGGGATTTTCTGCGCCAGCTTCTGGCGTGGGAAACGAGCGGGGATTTCGGGAAGTGCCATGAGGAGATCGACGCGAAGCTCCAGCAGCTGGGCGTGAGCCGCACGCTGCTGCGCGCGCTGCCTCCCGAGGAGCTGACGGGCCTGCTCGGGCGGCGCGACGAGAGCCACGCCCGGCGCTGCATGCTGCTCGCGCGCCTCGCGCAGGCGGACGCGCAGGTTTACGAAGCCGAAAGCCGCCCCAAAACGGCCCTCGGAATGTACCAGACGGCGCTCGGCGTGCTCAAGGCGGTGCAGGACGAGGCCGAGCCCGAGGAGCAGGCCGACCTGCGCGGGCAGATGCGGGAGGTGGAAGCCGCCATCTCGCAGAACATCGGCGGCGGCGACCCCGGCGGGCTTTAGGCGGGCGGCTGGCGCCGCGGCAATCCGCGGGAAAGCCCGGCGGAGCCGGCGCTTGTTCTTGCGCAAAGAATCTTAAAAGAGGCCGGGTGAAATTTTTCACCCGGCCCCTTTTCATTGCCTGCGCCGCAGCCGCCGTGCGCGGGGAGAAGGGTACAATTATTCGCTCGGCCCTATTCGAATTGCCGCGGCGCAACCGCCGTGCGCGGGGAGAAGGGTACAATCATTCGCCCGGCACCACTCGAACTGCCGCGGCGCAGCCGCGCCGCTATTTGGTGGTGAGGTATTCGCGGTAGCTGACGCCGTACTGGATGCCCGAAACCACGGTGAAGCCTGCCGCGACCCAGACGAGGATGGAGCCGTAGAGCGCGGGAAAATGCAGGGCGGAGAAGAGCATGACGCAGATGATGGCGGCCATCTGGCTGTTGGTTTTAACCTTGCCCCACATGTTGGCCGCGATGATCTTGCCGGAGCCCGCCGCGATCTGCCGGATGGAGCTCACGAGGAATTCGCGCGCGACGATGAGGACCACGGCCCAGACGTTCGCCAGATTCAGCGCCACGAAGCACACGAGCGCCGCGGTGACGAGCAGCTTGTCGGCGAGCGGGTCCATGAGCTTGCCGAAATTGGTGATCTGATTGCGCGCGCGGGCGAGCTTGCCGTCGATGAGGTCGGTGACGGAGGCGCCGATAAACACGAGAAGCGCCAGCGGCATATGGAAAGGAATCTGCGGCGTGAGCAGCAGAGCCATAAAAACCGGCACCAGAACGATGCGCAGCAGCGTGAGCTTGTTCGGAGTGTTCATTCGTATGCCTCCTCTGCGGGCGGCGGCCTGCCTATACGCGCTCGCCCGTCAGGTCGTAGTCGCACACATCCGTGATTTTCACCTGCACGAAACCGCCCGCTTTGGGGCGTTTTTCGGCGGTGAAGAAAACCTTGCCGTCGATATCGGGGGCGTCGGCGGCGCTGCGCCCGAAAAAGCACTCGGCGTAGCGGTCGTAGCCCTCGCACAGCACTTCCACTAGCTTGCCCAGCTTGCGTTCGTTTTCTTCCTGCGCAATGCGGTCCTGCGCTTCCATCACGAGTTCCTGCCGGCGCTTCTTCACCTCTTCGTCGATCTGCCCGGGCAGTTCGGCGGCGGGAGTGCCGTCCTCCTGCGAATAAGCGAAGGCGCCGAGGCGCTCGAAGCGCGTTTCGCGCACGAAGCCGAGCAGTTCCCCGAACTCCTCCTCCGTTTCGCCCGGGAAGCCCACGATGAGCGTGGTGCGCAGGGTCAGCCCCGGAATGCGCGCGCGCAGCTTTGCGATGAGCGGCACAAGCTCCGCGCGCGAAAAGCGGCGGTTCATGGCGCGCACCACGCGCGCATTGCAGTGCTGGATGGGCAGGTCGATGTATTTCACAAGTTTTTCTTCCGAAGCGAAAACGTCGATGAGCTCGTCGGTGACACGGTCCGGGTAACAGTAGAGCACCCGAATCCACCGCAGGCCCCCGATGCGGCACAGGGCGCGCAGCAGCTCCGGAAGCTGCAGGCGGCCCGTGAGATCCTGCCCGTAGCGCGTGGTGTCCTGCGCCACAACCACAAGTTCTTTTACCCCGCGCGCGGCAAGCTCTTCGGCTTCGCTTAGAATTTCCTCCATGGGGCGGCTGCGGTAGCGCCCGCGCAGCGAAGGGATGACGCAGTAGGAGCAGCGGTTGTCGCACCCCTCCGCGATTTTGAGGTAGGCCGTGAACGGCTGCGTGGTGAGCACGCGCGGCCCGGTCAGGGCAAGATCCTCCGGCGCGCCGCACAGCGAGAGCGTTTTGCCGCCCGCCGCCGCGCGCACGGCCCGCGCGATCTCGCCGGCCCGCCCCACCGAGAGCACGCAGTTGACCTCCGGGAATTCCTCGCTCATTTCTTTATAATACCGCTCCGCGAGGCAGCCCGAAACCACGAGCCCTTTGATTTTGCCCTCTTTTTTGAGTTGGGCCATTTCCAGTATATTTTCGATGGATTCTTTTTTTGCATCCTCGATGAACCCGCAGGTGTTCACGACGACGACGTCCGCCTCGTCCGCGTGCGGGGTCAGCTCGCAGCCTTCCCCGCGCAGCTGCGCGAGCATCCGCTCTGCGTCCACCTGATTTTTGGGGCACCCGAGGGAAATCATTCCAACCTTGATCGGCATGGGTTCACTCCGTTCTTTCACTGTTTGACCTATTATACCACATTGCGGGCGGCTGCGCCGCTGCAAATCGAATGGGGCCGGGAAACAGATTTTACCCGGTTTCCCGCGCACGGCGGCTGTGCCGCGGCAATTCGCGGGGCGGGAGGTGCCCGCGCCCGATTCGCGGGAAAACCCGGAGAAACCGTATCCCTTTTTTCCGCGCAAAAAATCCGTGCGCGGGGAGATGAAGTGTGTTTTCGCGCCGCCCCATTCGAATTGCCGCGGCGCGAGCCGCCGTTGCTTTTTAAGGGGTGGTACGGTATAATGGGATTGTTTGTTACAAAGCGACGCACTCCGGTTTTACGGGGCGATAAAAGGACGGCGCGGGGCGGCGCCGGGGGCAGCAGGAATCAAAACAGGCGGCGCGTTTGGCGCCGCTCGGAGGGAAAACCGCATGGACGACAAAAAGAAAACGGCGGACCGGGCGGCCGAACGGTCGGCCGAGAAGGAGCGGGCGCTGGCCACGGCCATCGCCAGCATCGAGAAACAGTTCGGCAAGGGCGCGGTGATGAAGCTCGGGCAGAACGCCTCGATGAACGTGGAGGCGATTTCCACCGGCTCGCTGTCGCTCGATATCGCGCTCGGAATCGGCGGCGTGCCGAAGGGGCGCATCGTGGAAATCTACGGGCCGGAATCCTCGGGCAAAACGACGCTGGCGCTGCATATCATCGCGGAGGCGCAGAAGAAGGGCGGTGACGCGGCGTTCATCGACGCCGAGCACGCGCTCGACCCCGGCTATGCGCGGAACCTCGGCGTGGATATCGATTCGCTGCTCGTTTCGCAGCCGGATACCGGCGAGCAGGCGCTGGAGATCTGCGAAAAGCTCGTGAGCAGCCACGCCATCGACGTGGTGGTGGTGGACTCCGTGGCCGCGCTGGTTCCCCGCGCCGAAATCGAGGGCGATATGGGCGATTCCCACGTGGGGCTGCAGGCGAGGCTCATGTCGCAGGCGCTGCGCAAGCTCGCGGGCGTCATCTCCTCCTCCAAGTGCATCGTTGTGTTCATCAACCAGCTGCGCGAGAAGGTGGGAATTGTCTACGGCAGCCCGGAGGTGACCACGGGCGGCCGCGCGCTCAAGTTCTACGCCTCCGTGCGCATCGACGTGCGCCGCCAGGAGCAGATCAAGAACGGCGCCGAGGTCGTGGGCTCCCACACCCGCGCGCGCGTGGTGAAAAACAAGGTGGCGCCGCCCTTCAAGCAGGGCGAGTTCGATATCCTCTACGGCACCGGAATCTGCCGCGAGGGCGAGATATTGGATCTGGGAGCGCAGCTCGGCATCGTGCAGAAGAGCGGTTCTTGGTTCTCCTACGGCGAAACCCGCCTCGGGCAGGGGCGCGAGAACGTGGTGGCCCTGCTGCGCGAGAATCACGAACTGAGCGCCGAAATCGAGAAGAAGATCATGGAGAACGCCGCAAAGCTTTCCGAGAGCGGGAAAAAGAGCAAGCTGCCTCCCGCTCCGGCCCCGGCTCCGCGCGCGGACGCCGCCTCCCGGGAAACGGGCGACGCCGATATCGACATCGAGGCCGACGATTTATAAATGACCATCACGGACGTAAAGCGCACCAAACGCGGGCGTCTCGCCGTTTACGCACAGGGCGAATTCCGCTTTTCGGCGGATGAGCAGACCGCCTCGGAGTTCGGCCTTCGCCCCGGCGCGGAGCTTTCCGAAGAGGAACTGGCGCGCGCGCAGGCCGCGGCGGAGAAGCGCTCCGCCGTGGAGAAGGCCCTCACGCTGCTCTCCTACCGCGACCATTCCGGCAAGGAGCTGCGCGATAAGCTCAAGGGCAGGGTGGACCCCGAAGCCGCCGAGGAAGCCGCGCGCCGCATGGAGGAGCTCGGGCTTGTAAACGACGCAGCGTTCGCGCGCGAACTGGCGCAGGAGCTTTTGGAGCGCCGCCTCTGCGGCGCGGCGCGCGCGGTGTACGAGCTCACGCGCCGCGGGATTCCGCGCGAACAGGCCGAGGAAACCGTGGCGGAGCTGGATACCGACCCGCAGGGGCGGCTTGCGCGCGCCTTGCGCAAAAAGTACCCCGCCGGGCTGCCGGATGAAGCCGCGCGCCAGCGCGCGCGCGCCTATTTCGGGCGGCAGGGCTTCGCTTGGGACGATATCCGCGCCGCGCTCCGCGATTTCGAAGAGGAAAACGGCGAAACGGCGGGGAGCGGAGCCGACGACTTCGGCGTGTGACGCACGCGGGCCGCAAAAGGGGATAAAGCGCATGGAAAACGTAAAATTTCTGGAAGGGCAGCATGTTTTCCTGCGGCCTTTCGAGAAGGAAGACGCCGGCTTTTTCTACCGATGGTATAACGACCCCGAAACGCGGGCAAAAATCGGCGAGGTGCTGCCGACACTCCCGCAGGACGCGGAGGCGCTCGCGGCGCGCAAGGGGAGCGACAGCGTGTGGTTTGCCGTCGTTCGGAAGGAGGACGGCAGGGTTGTGGGCGAAGCGGGGCTTCTGCGCATGTTCCCGGCGTGGCGCACCACCGACCTGACCATTCTCGTTCCCGATGCGGCCGACCAGGGAAAAGGCTACGGAACGGAAGCCGTGAACCTGCTGCTGGACTACGCGTTCGGGTATTTAAATTACAACCGCGTCGCCATCGGCGTGGTGGGGTTTAATACGAAGGCGCTCGCGTTCTATAAAAAGATCGGTTTCAAGCAGGAAGGAATTCAGGAGCAGGGCTATTACTATCATTACCGGTATTCGGATTTTATCATGATGCGCATACTGCGCGATGAATTTAAGGAACGAAGGCATATCCCCTGAACGTGTGGGGCGGTGTGCAAAAAAGAACGGAACCGAAACGGAGGATGGGAATTGTCGGGCAGGAGCGTCGCACAGATTTTCGCGCGGGCCGAGGCGGCCGGGGAAAGCGCCGCGGTGGCGCAGGGCGAGGTGCTGGACATGCGGATGTCGCGCGAGGAGCGCGCCATCGAAATGAACGTGTCCTTTCCGCAGGTGGTTCCGGCGCCCGCGCTCGAGGCGTTCGAACGGCAGGCTGCGGAGGCCTACGGCCTTACGCGCGTGCGCATCCGCCCGCAGTACGACTCCGCGCTGTTTTGCGAGGAAGCCTTCCGCGAAACGCTGCACACGCTCAAAAGGACGGCGGCCACCGTCAACGGTTTTTTTGAGGACTGCGGCTTTTCCCTCGAGGGAACGGTTCTCACCGTGACGCTGCGCCACGGCGGGGCCGATTTGCTGCGCGCCGACCGCTGCGACGCCGCCCTCGCCCGGCTCATTTCCGAGCAGTTCGGCCTGCATTTCACCATAGAGCTTGTGGAGGAGGCGGGCGCGGAAGCGGGGAAAAAACCGGAGCGCGGCTCCGCGCGAATTGCCCCGGCGCAGCCGGCTGCGGATACTTACGCGAACCGGGCCGAGGCGCTTTACGGCGAACCGCCCGCCGAAACCGGCGGCGGAATCCCGCCCGCGCAGCCGGCAAACGCCCGCCCCTATGGCGCGGAAGCGGGTCGAAAATCGGATTGCGGCTCCCCGCGTCCTGCCCCGGCGCAGCCGGAGGAATGGGCGAAGGTGGACCCGGGCAGCCGGAAGGTCGTGTTCGGAAGGCCCATCCGGAAAACCCCCATGAAGCTCTCGGAGGTTTCGCTCGAATCCGGGCGCGTCACGGTGTTCGGGGACGTTTTCGGGTTCGAAACGAAGGAAACGCGCGACGGCGCGAAGGACATCGTCTCGTTCGACATCACGGATTACACGTCGTCGAATACCGTCAAGCTCATCAAGGAAAAAAAGCTCACCGCGCCGGTGCTCGAGGCCGTGCGCAACGGCGTTACGGTGCTCGTGAACGGCGACGTTTCCTACGATAAATACGACCGCGACATCACCATCCGCGCGCTCGATATCTCGCTTGTGAAAAAGACGGAGACGCGCACGGATACCGCGCCCGTCAAGCGCGTGGAGCTGCACCTGCACTCCACGCTCTCCTCGATGGACGCCGTAACGCCCATAGGGGAATACATCAAGCGCGCGGCCAAATGGGGCCACCGCGCGCTCGCCCTCACCGACCACGGCGTGGCGCAGGCGTTTCCGGACGCGATGGTGGCCGTGGAGGATTTAAAGAAGCAGGGCGTCGATTTCAAGGTGCTTTACGGCGTGGAGGCCTATTTCGTGGACGACACCGCTCCCGCAGTGGTGGGCGGGGACGATACGCCGCTCGACGGCGAGTTCATCGCGTTCGACCTTGAAACCACCGGCCTTTCCGCCGAGAACGACCGCATCACCGAGATCGGCGCAGTGCGGCTGCGCGGCGGCGCCGTGGTGGAAAGCTTCGATACGTTCGTGAATCCCCACCGGCATATCCCCGAAAACATCACGAAGCTCACGGGAATCACCGACGAGATGGTGCAGGACGCGCCCGAGGAGGCCGACGCACTGCGCGCCTTTTACGCGTTTTGCGGCAGCGCCCCGCTCGTGGCGCACAACGCGGGGTTCGACGCGGGCTTTACGCGCGCGGCCGCGCGGCGCTGCGGGATGCCGTTTTCCTATACCTACGCCGATTCCATCCCCATCTGCCGCGCGCTCTACCCGGAGCTCAAAAGCTATAAGCTCAACGTGGTGGCGAGCCACCTCAAGCTGCCGCCGTTCAACCACCACCGCGCGTGCGACGACGCGCGTGAGCTCGGGGAAATCTTCCTCGTGCTCACGCAGAAGCTCGCGGCCGAAAAGCGCGTGCGCTCGCTCCAGGGCGTGAACGCCTCTCTCGGCGGCGCGGATGTACGGCGCATGCACACGTACCACCAGATTCTGCTCGTGAAAAACGCCGTGGGGCTCAAAAACCTCTATAAGCTCATCTCCAAAGCGCACCTGCAGTACTTTTACAAAACCCCGCGCATCCCGCGCAGCGAGCTTACGCAGTACCGCGAAGGGCTGCTCGTGGGCAGCGCGTGCGAGGCGGGCGAACTGTTCCGCGCCATTTTGGACGGCAAGCCCGAGCCGGAGATCCGCAAGATCGCGGAATTTTACGACTTTCTGGAGATCCAGCCCATCGGGAACAACGCGTTTTTGCTGCGCGAGGGCCGCGTGCCGGACGAAGAGGCGCTCCAAAACATCAACCGCGCCATCGTGAAGCTCGGCGAGGAGCTGGGCAAGCCCGTGGTGGCCACCGGCGACGTGCATTTCATCGACCAGCGCGACAGCGTGTTCCGCGAGATCCTCATGGCCGGGCAGGGCTATTCGGACGCATCCTTGCAGCCGCCGCTCTATTTTCGCACCACCGACGAGATGCTCGCGGAATTCGCGTATCTCGGGCAGGAGAAGGCATACGAAGTGGTGGTGAAGAACCCGAACGCCATCGCGGACGAGGTGGAGGTCGTACGGCCCATCCCGGAGGGCAGCTATCCGCCCTCGCTCGACGGCGCCGACGAGGAGCTCCAGCAGATCACCTGGGGCCGTGCAAAGGAAGTTTACGGCGACCCGCTGCCCGAGATTGTGAAGGCGCGGCTCGACCGCGAGCTCGGCTCCATCGTCAAGCACGGCTTTTCGGTGCTTTACATGATCGCGCAGAAGCTCGTGGCCAAATCCGAGAGCGACGGCTACCTCGTGGGCTCGCGGGGCAGCGTGGGCTCGTCGTTCGTGGCCACCATGTCGGGCATCACGGAAGTAAACCCCCTGCCGCCGCATTACGTCTGCCCCAAGTGCCGATACAGCGAGTTTATC
This sequence comes from Bacillota bacterium, assembly GCA_023391535.1. GTDB lineage: Bacteria > Bacillota > Clostridia > Oscillospirales > Ethanoligenentaceae > JAEWAU01. Next base: position 51,548 of record JAEWAU010000027.1, read on the forward strand.
ACGGACGGCAGCGTGGGCAGCGGCTTCGACCTGCCCGAGAAGAACTGCCCGCGTTGCGGCGAAAAGCTGCGCGGCGACGGACACGACATCCCGTTCGAAACGTTTCTGGGGTTCGACGGCGATAAATCCCCCGATATCGATTTGAATTTCTCGGGCGAGGAGCAGCCCACGGCGCACAAGTACACCGAGGAGCTGTTCGGCAAGGGGCACGTGTTCCGCGCAGGCACCATCGCCTCGGTGGCCGAGAAAACGGCCTACGGCTACGTGAAAAAATGGCTCGAGGAGAAGGGCCGCACCGTGCACCGCGCCGAGGAGCTGCGGCTCGCGCAGGGCTGCACGGGCGTGAAACGCACCACGGGCCAGCATCCGGGCGGCATGATCGTCGTCCCGCGCGACTACGAGATCACCGATTTCTGCCCCGTGCAGCACCCGGCCGACGATACCTCGTCCGATACCGTCACCACGCACTTCGACTTCAATTCCCTGCACGATACGATCTTAAAGCTCGATATCCTCGGCCACGATGTGCCCACGCTCTATAAGCATCTGCAGGATATGACGGGCATCGACGTGATGACCATCCCGATGAACGACCCCGACGTGATGGCGCTGTTCACCTCCACGAAGCCGCTCGGCGTTACACCCGAGGAGATCGGCAGCGAAACGGGCACGCTCTCGCTGCCCGAGATGGGCACCAAGTTCGTGCGCCAGATGCTCATGGACGCAAAGCCCAAAACGTTCTCGGACCTTCTGCAAATTTCCGGCCTTTCGCACGGCACCGACGTGTGGCTCGGCAACGCGCAGGAGCTCATCCAGAACGGTACCTGCACCATCGCGGAGGTGGTGGGCACGCGCGACAGCATCATGACCACGCTGCTGCACAAGGGCCTGCAGCCCAAGCACGCGTTCAAGATCATGGAGATCGTGCGCAAGGGGCGCGCGCCCAAGCTGCTCACCGAGGAATACGTAAACGAGATGAAGGAGCACGGCGTGCCCCAGTGGTACATCGACTCCTGCTTCAAAATCAAGTACATGTTCCCGAAGGCGCACGCGGCGGCCTACGTCATCGCGTGCCTGCGGCTCGGGTGGTTCAAGGTGCACAGGCCGCTCGAATACTACGCCGCGTTCTTCACCGTGCGCGGCGGCGATTTCGACGCGGGCGTGGTGCTGGGCGGACGCGACGCCGTGAACGCCCGCATGACGGAAACCATCAATAAGGGCAAGGAGGCCACCGCCAAGGAGCTCGACGAGGTGACGACGCTCGAGATCGTGCGCGAGGCCCTCGCGCGCGGAATAAACTTTCTGCCCGTGGATGTTTACAAGTCCGACGCGGTGCGCTTCCTCACAGAGGACGGCAAAATCCGCCCGCCGCTCAATTCCCTCAAGGGCTTAGGCGAATCGGCCGCCAAAAGCATTGCGGCGGCGCGCGGGAAGGGCCGCTTCATTTCGCAGGACGATCTTTCCACGCGGGGCGGGGCGTCCAAAAGCGTGGTGGAGCTGCTCGAAAAGGCCGGCGCGCTGGGCGACATGCCCAAAACGAGCCAGATCACCTTCTTTTAACGCATCGAAAACCGGAAAATCGGGAAATCGGGAAATCGGGAAATCGGAATGTTCGCAGGCTGGAACAGGAAAGGGAGCCGACCCATGGAGTTTTCCCGCAGGATGGAGGCTTTTGCGCCGGGCATTTTCTCGGTGCTGGCCGGGATGAAGCGGCAGCGCCTGGAAAACGGGCAAGACGTGATCGACCTCAGCGTGGGCGCGCCGGATCTTCCGCCCGCGCCGCATATTATGGAAGCGCTGTGCCGCAGCGCGGCGGATGAGGGCAACTACGTCTACGCGCTGGGCGATACCCCGGAGCTGCTCGCGGCCGCCGCGGCGTGGTACCGGCGCCGCTACGGCGTGGAGCTCGAAAGCGACGAAATCACCTCGCTGCTCGGCTCGCAGGACGGTTTGGCGCACCTGGCCCTCACGCTCGCGGACCCGGGCGACCTCGTGCTGGTGCCGGACCCGTGCTATCCGGTTTTTGCGGACGGCCCGCGCCTTGCGGGCGCGGAGCTTTACCGCATGCCGCTGCGGCGCGAGCGGGGTTTCGTCGTCGATTTGCGCGACATCCCCTCCGACGCGGCGCGCCGCGCGAAACTCATGGTGGTTTCCTACCCGAACAACCCCACCTGCGGCATCGCCCCGCCGGAGTTTTACCGCGAGCTTGTGGCGTTCGCCAAAGAGTTCGACATCGCCGTTCTGCACGACAACGCCTATTCCGAGCTTGTGTTCGACGGCCGGCATTGCGGCAGCTTCCTGCAGGTGCCGGGCGCAAAGGACGTGGGCGTCGAGTTCAACTCGCTTTCCAAAACCTACGCGCTCGCGGGCGCGCGCATCGGCTTTGCGCTGGGCAACCGGGAGATGGTGGGCGCATTGCGCACGCTCAAATCGAACCTCGATTACGGCATGTTCCTACCCGTGCAGAAAGCGGCGGCCGCGGCGCTTACGGGCGATCAGAGCTGCGTGGAGAGCACGCGCCGCGCCTACGAGCGGCGGCGCGACGTGCTGGTGGAGGGCCTTTGCGCCGCAGGCTGGCCTATCGAAAAGCCGCCGGCCACCATGTTCGTGTGGGCGCCGCTGCCGGCGGGCTTTTCCGAAAGCGCCGCTTTCACGCGCGCGCTGCTCGAGGCTTCCGGCGTGCTCGTCACCCCCGGCTCGGCGTTCGGCCCGGCGGGCGAGGGCTTCGTGCGCCTGGCGCTCGTGCAAAGCGAGGAAACGCTGGCGCGCGCGGCGCGCCAGGTGGCGGCGTGCGGGCTGCTGCACAAATAAACGGGCCGGAACTTTCAACAAACTTTCAACCGGCTGTTGAAAACCCGGCGTGAAACGGAACCGGCCCGCCCGTGCGGACCGGTTAGCGAAAAAGGGCAGGCGCGGCGCGTTTTGATAACGCGCTACGCCTGCCTTTTGCTGTTTTTTTACCATCCGCGCGGAGAACATCCGGCGTTTTATCGGGAATTCGCATCCGGCGCCGCTCCGGCCGCTTTCCGGAACCGAATCGCGCCCGTTTCCGTATCCGCGTTCAGCGTGATGCTGACGCCGCTGTATAGCGTGCCGCTCAGCTCGATTTGCCCTTGGATGGGATAGGTCCCTGTGCTCACCGCTCCCAGAGTGTATTGGGCCACGGGCCGGTCGTTCCACAGAATGTCGAACACCAGGTTGTCTTTGGAACCGACTCTGCCGAGAATCCAGCGTTCCGTACCGCCGGAGAACGAGTAGACAAACGGCGGAAAGGGGATTTCGACGGTGTCCGCCGAAAGGCGCTTTGCCGACTGCGGCATGGGAATTCCCGCAGCCGCGTCGTATCTCCCGCCCCGGGAACATCCGGCACCGGCAAAAAGAATCGCAGCCGCGCAGAAAATCGCTGGAATTATCCGACGCATCCTCCACCGCCTCCGGGAAACAGGTTATCATTTCCAGAAGGAACTGTCAATCCATTTTGCCCGCGTCCCGCTTTTTTGGAACGGCTTATTTCCACAGCTGGAACAGAAGCGTCGTTTTGGCGTTGCCGGGCAGCGTGTAGCGGTCCACCGCAAGGCCCGTGGAGGTCCACGATTTCACCGAATAATTGTATTTGGGGTTGGCGCGCACATAGCGGTGCCAGATCAGGGTATCCATATTGTAGATTTTGAGCTGCGTGGCGCCGGGGAGCTCGGTATCCACCGCCTGCTTCACGCCTGTATCCACATCGGTAAACGCGAAGGAGTGGCCTTTAGGCGCCCAGACGATTCCGCCCGCCACGGAAACGGTGAGCCGCCGGCGCATCGCGGAGGTATCCGCCACATAGAGGAGATTCATCACGGCCGTGCCGTTGTGCACCGAAACATAGCGGTCGTCGAACGACCATGCCGGGCCGTAAAGGCGCATTTCGGAACCGCTCATGGGCACCACGGCTTCCTTGCGCGTGGCCACGGTGAGGATGGAGAGGGTAGACGTATTGCCCTTGCGGCGCGTGACGGCGATTTTCGCGCCGGAATGGGATATGGTGCAATCGGTGACGGACGCGTCCTTTTTGAGGCCGGCGACGAGGGAGGCGGCGGTGGGAGCCGTGGTTTTCGCCGCGGCCGCGCTCGCTGTAACGGTGTTTGCCGCGGCTTTCGCCGTGGGGGCGGCCATGCAGGGGATGCCGACGCCGGCGAGCAGCACGGCGGCGGTGAAAGCGGCTAAGGATTTGCGAAGAAGCATAATGAACTCCTCCTATCAATTTACTGCGGCGGCCGTGTGCTGCGAATCTCCAATAAAATGTGGATAAAACTTTGCGTCAAACCCCATGGAGGCGAGCCTTTGACGCGAAATTTATCTGCTTTTAAAGCGGATATCAGTATGCGGAAAAAGGAAACCGCCGCGCGGGCCTTTTGCCCTTCTGCGCCTATCATACTCCCCGCAAAGCGAAAAGAAATTAACGCAAATTTTCAGATCGGCAATTTTTGGATTACGACACGGCAACAAATTTGTTTTTCTCCGTTTCGCACGCCCGGTTATTTGCAGAACACGTGGCTGCCGATGCGCAGCAGGATGGGGCGCGAGCGCATCCAGGCGTTCGAGGTTTTGGCCGGGTTATAGTAGTAGATGGAGCCGTTCGTGGGGTCCCAGCCGTTGAGCGCGTCCTGCGCGGCGCGGTAGGAGGAACTTGCCACCGGCTGATTGAACTGGCCGTTTTGCAAACAGGAGAACGCGCCGGGCTGGTAGATTACGCCCGCCACGGTGTTGGGAAACGAGGGATGCTCCACACGGTTGAGCACCACGGCGCCCACGGCCACCTGGCCCTCGAACGGCTCGCCGCGCGCTTCCGCCGAAATGACGCGCGCCAAGAGATTATAATCGCTGCCCGAGTATTTGCCGTAGCCCGAGGAGCCGGTGGGCAGGCCCAGCGCGCGCAGCGTCGCGCTTCCGGCCACGCCGTCGGCCGAAAGGCCGTTCTTCTTTTGAAACAGGATTACGGCGCTGCGCGTGGCGGAGCCGAAAACGCCGTCCACGCCGCCTTTGTAATACCCCCAGCTTTTGAGGCGCGTCTGAATCTGCGTCACCTCGCCGCCCCGCGAGCCCATGCGCGAAAGCGCCTCCACGCTCTCCGCCTTCTGCGGCAGGTGCGTGGCGATCACGATAACCGAAGCGAGAAAAAGCACCGCGGCCAGCGCCAGCAGGTTCAATCGTCCGGTGCCGGGCTGCCTTTTTGAAATCTTCATAAACGCAAACATCCTTCCCCACCGGCTGGCGCCGGGGCAATTCGGCGACTGCGCCGCCTGCAATTCGAATGGGGCCGTGTGCGGTTTACATCCTTCACCCCGCGCACGGCGGCTGGCGCCGGGGCACGTTACCCATACTTTCTCCCGTTCTTCCGTGTTTATCCATTACATCCTGATTTGCCCACAGAGCCGGAGGCCGCACAGCGCCCCCGCGGGAGGCAGGCGCTTTGCGCGCCCGCAAAAACCGGCGAAATTGGCAGCGGGAGAACTTTCCGCATCAAAAACAGGAGTAAACTGCAGAAAAGTGTTGACAACGGGCAACGTTTTTGGTATTATAAATGAGCGCCCTGCGGAAGGGGCAAAAAACCGAACATTTCTGATGCAAAACATCTTGACAATGCCTCCGGTTTTATGCTATACTGAAC
>JAEWAU010000110.1 GCA_023391535.1 Bacillota bacterium
CTGTATATCACCGGCGCGGCGTTTTACCGCCGCGCCCCCAAAGGAGGGGCATTGAAAAGAGAACTGGGATAGAGAACTGGGATAAAGAACGGAAAGCGTTTACAGCGCCGCAACGCGATTCTCCGCAAACTCCGGCTTGCGCGTGCGGCATTCGGAGTGCTCCGGGGCCAGAACCAGTACGCCGCCGCTGTAAGGCGAGAGCGTGGCGGCGCGGCGCCCCGGAAGCTCGGTGACGCCGTTCGCGCCGGTTTGCTCGAGCAGGCCGCGCGCGGCCGCGGGCAGCTGCACCGTCCGTGTGGAATCGGTGTTGTTGAGCAGGGTGAGCAGGCGCTCGCCGGAGCCTTCCCGTTCCAGCAGGAACACGCCGTTCTGGGCGCTCAGGCGGACGCCGCCGCTCTGCAGCGCGGGATGCGCGCGGCGAAGCGCGATGCAGCGCTTGTAGAAGGCGCGCAGGGAATGATCCCAATGCGCCTCGTCCCAATCGAAGGTGCGGCGGCAGTCCGGGTCGCCCTTGCCCTCCATGCCGATCTCGCTGCCGTAATAGATGCAGGGCGCGCCCACATAGGAAAACAGGAACAGCACGGCCAGGCGCAGCCGGCGCTTATCGCCGCCGCAGCAGGTGAGGAAGCGCATGGTATCGTGGCTGTCCAGCAAATTGAGCATGGCGTAATCCACCTGCTCGTAGTTCCACATCAGGTAGGTGGAAAGGTCCTCGGAAAAGGTGAGCGCGTCGGTTTGCCCCTGGGCGAAGAACTGGATGCAGGATTTGGTGACGGGGTAGTTCATCACGCTGTCGAACTGGTCGCCCATCAGCCAGGGGTAGGCGTTGTGCCAGTTCTCGCCCAGGATGACGGCTTCCGGGTTGATGGCCTTCACCGTTTCGCGGAACGCGCGCCAGAAGAAGTGGTCCACCTCGTCGGAAACGTCCAGCCGCCAGCCGTCGATGCCCGTTTCGCGCGTCCAGTAGGAGACGGTGTCCAGAATGTACCGGCGCAGCGCGGGGTTCGCGGTGTTGAGCTTGGGCATCCGGTAATCGGCGCTGAAGGTTTTGTAATTGCAGGGGTCGCTCGTAACGGGGAAGCCTTCGAGGTAGAACCAGTCCTTGTAGAAGGAATCCTCGCCGTTCTGGAGCACATCCTGGAAGGGGGCGAAGCGGTAACCGCAGTGGTTGAACACGCCGTCGAGCAGCACGCGCATCCCGTTGCGGTGGGCAAGCTCCACGAGCCGGCAGAGCGTTTCCTTGCTGCCGAAAGCGCCGTCCACCTGGCGGTAATCGGCGGTATCGTATTTGTGGTTGCTGGGCGATTCGAAGATCGGGTTGAGGTAAAGCCCCGTTACGCCGAGCTCCGCAAGGTAATCGAGCTTGTCGATCACGCCCTGCAGGTCGCCGCCGTAAAAGCTCGTAGGGGTGGGCGGCTCGTTCCAGCGGCTCAGGTTCTGCGGGTCATTCGAAGGATCGCCGTTGCTAAACCGCTCCACGAAGATCTGGTAGAACACCGCGGATTTCATCCAGCCCGGCACCGTATCGACGTCGATGGGGCTTATGTACGGGAACTGGAAGTAGTGGAAATAGCAATTCGCGTCGTCGAACGTTTCGAATACGCCCGATTCGCAGTAGACGAGCGTTTCCCGGTCGTCGGAAACCTCGAAATAGTAGCCGAGGCGCGGGTCGTCGGTTTCGTATTCGAACTGGTAATAGTCGAACAGCCGGTCGGTTGCCACCTTGCGCATGGGGTACCGGCGCTTCTTTTCCCACTCGTGTTTTTTCGCAAGGACGATGCAGGCGTTCCGGACGTCGTCCTTGGCGGTCCGCAGACGGAAATGCAGCTTGCGGTCGCTGTACGCATAAGCGTAGCTGCTTTTTTCGATGTGCAAAAGTGCTGCTAAGTTCAAGGTGATCCTCCTGTTGGTTCCGGGGCGTGCGGCGGCGTGCCGGGCCTCAGGATGCCGCGCTGTATTCGTTCCACTCCTGCTCGGACTTCGCAACGCCCTGTTTCGGCGTTATGGTGCCGTCGAACACGGCGGGGCCGACATCGGTGGCTATGCTCCAGAAATAGGAGATCTTCTTCACGCCGGGCATGGGGATGGACTGGTCGAACGCGTTCGCGATGGTCATGAGCACCGTGTCGCTGGAAAGGCCGGGGATCTTCGCAATATCGCTGCGCGCCGTGATCTCGGCGGCTTTTTGGTACAAAAGCTCTGCGTTCTCGCTATTCACGAGGTATTCGGCGAAAAGCTGCGCGGCGGCGGGGTATTTCGTATAAGCCGAAACGTGCGCGTTCTGCACGAAGCCGAAGCTGCGTTCCTGGTGCCCCTGATAGGTGGGCAGGCCCACCGCACCGAGATCCACGCCCTGGTCGCGGAAGCTCTTCACGTCCCACGGGCCACTCAGAATATAGCCGGCCTTGCCCTGAATGAACTCGGTATCGAGAAAGTCGGTGTTGCCGAGGTCGCTCGCCTTTACGGGCAGGATGCTCTTATAGGCGTGCAGCACCTCCAGCCCCTTTTCGTATTCGGGCGTGTCGAAACCGGGGTGATCCTCGTCGGTGCCGTCCTTGCCGAACAGGTTGAACCCATAGGTGCTCAGAAGCGTGTAGATCGGCGAGCCGGTGGAAGCGTCGAACAGATAGAGAAATTTGTTCTGTTTGGGGTCGTTGAACGTCTTGGCCTGCGCCGCCAGTTCCTCGAAGGTGGCGGCGGGCTTGCCGGTGACGACCTTTTTGTTGTAGAACAGCACGTAGGTTTCGATGGAGACGGGCACACCGTAGATTTGGCCGTTGTAGGTGACGGTTTTGAGCGCCTGCGGGCGGATGATCTTTTGAATGGCCGATACGACGCGGGAATCCAGCGGCAGGAACAGGCCGGATTTAATGCCGTCCGCTGTTTTGTCGTGCGGCGCCATAAAGACGTCGGGGCCTTTGCCGGTGGGGCCTTCAATGGCCATTTTCTGCGTGTCGTACAGTCCGCCCTGCTCCACCGTCACCGGCACGCCGTACTGTTTCGCGAAGTTCGCGGCCACCGCCTTAGCGAACGCGAGATCGCTAGTGCTGCCGGTGCGGTAGGTCAGCTTGGCGCCCGTTTCGGGCGTGAGCGGTTGGGAACTGGAAGACGCGGAGCTGCCGGAAGACGAGCTGCTGGTATCCACGGGCACCTTTTTGCAGCCCGTGAAGGTCAGCAGGGTCGCAAGGCTGAGCGCCAGAGCGGCCGCTTTTTTGAGTACCATGGAAAATCCCCCTTTTTTTTGGCAGGGTCGCTTGCCGTCAGCCCTTGTTGGCTCCGGCGGAGATCCCCTGCACCAGGTATTTCTGGAAGATGAGGAAGAGAATCGCAATGGGAACCGCGATGAGGATGGCGCCTGAGGCAAACAGCGTGAAATTCGTGTTCTCCTTGCCCGTGATCATGCTGTAGAGCCCGATGGCCAGCGTCTGGCTTTTGTCGCTCGAAAGCAGCATGTTGGGCAGAATATAGTCCATCCACGGCAGCATGAACTGCGAAACGGCGCAGTAGGTGATGATGGGGAGCGACATAGGCAGCACGATACGGAAAAACGACTGGGCGTAGGTGCAGCCGTCGATGTACGACGCCTCCTCGATCTCGCGGGAGATGCCGTCCAGGTAGCCTTTCACAAGCCAGACGTTATAGGGGATGGCACCCGCCACATAGACGGGAACAAGGGCCAGAGGCTTGTTGATCAGATTGAAATCCAGGAAAAAGGTGTAGAGCGCCGTCATGGAGAGAAAGGACGGGAACATCGAGATTAGCAGCATGGCCATCAGGATGGACTTTTTTCCGTAAAAGTGAAACCGCGAAAAGATCCATGCGGAGAAGACGATGAGGACGACGGAAAATAGCGCGTTGAAAAATGCGATTCCGAAAGAGTTGGAAAACCACCGGGCGTAATTCGTTTCACGGAACAGCCGGACATAATTGTTCAGCGTGAGCTGCCTGGGGATAAAGCTCGACGAGGCCAGCCCGTTGCCCATGTTGAAAGAAGAGAGCACGATCCAGAAGATCGGGATAAGCACGAGCAGCGCCACCACGGTCAGTTCAAGCTGCACGAGCGCCGTATAGAGGGCTTTTTTCACGTTCCAAAACCTTCCTTTCAAGGCCGGGGAATTCCGGCGGCGGCGTCCGCCGCGCAGATGCCGGGGGCTGCCGTCACATCTCCTTGAACGCGGTGGTGCGCCGGAAATTCCAGAAGGAAACGGCGGCGATGAACGCGAAGATGAGCAGATTCATCACGGCGGCCATGTTGTAAAGCTGCTGGTTGAGCGTCAGCTTGTAGATCCAGGAAATCAGGATATCGGTGCTGCCGGCGAACTGATAGGACGTGTTGGTGGGCCCGCCGCCGGTGAGAAAATAGATGGAGGCGAACGCATTGAAATTGCCGGCCAGGTTCATGATGATGAGCGGCGAGGTGGCGTGCAGCAGCAGAGGCAGCTTGATGCGCCCGAAAACCTGCAGGTGGTTCGCCCCGTCGATAGAGGCGGCGTCATAGAGCGTCGGGTCCTGGTTCGCGAGTACGCCGATGAGCATCACCATAAACGGCGGGAACTGCAGCCATACGTTGACGAGAATGATGGTGATCTTGGCGAGGAGCGGATCGGTGAAGAACGGGATGCGGCTGTGAATCCAATGCAGGTTGAGCAGGAGCTGATTGACGGGGCCGAACTGCCCGTTGAACAGGTTCCGGAACACCAGCAGCGATACCATCCCGGGAATGGCCCACGGCAGGATGTAGATGGCGCGGTAAACGGCGCTGCCTTTGGCGTACTCGCTGCCGAGCAGCTGCGCCTGAAGAAGGGCCACGAAATAGGAGACGAAGGTGATGGCGAGGGTCCAGATCACGGTCCACAAAAAGACGGCGAAAAAGGTCTTGGACCATACGGGGACCTTGACGATGTTGATGAAGTTCTGAAGGCCGACCCACCGGAAGAGCGAGGCGGGGGGCAGATGGTCACCGTTGTAGTTCGTGAACGCCGTGAGCACCGAAAAGAGGATGGGCATCAGCGAGAGGAGCAGCATGAGCACGATGGCCGGCGCAAGGGAAAGGTATGGAAACAGCCGGCGCGCAAAGCTCCTGCCATATTCTTCCGCAAGCCCGTCGCTTTCGCCCTCCTCCTGAAATTTTCCCATCTGGTAGGCGTCGTAAATATTGAAGACGAACAGCGCCGCAAACAGCAAAAGAAACAGCGCGGCGATGATGCCGTTGATGAGCAGCAGGGAGGAATGGTCGCCGTGGACGCCCTGCACGGTGCCAAGCGTGCAAAGCCCCCAGATGCCTTTGGTGAAATATCCGCCGTAGCGGCGCAGGTCAAACGGAATCTGGCCCGCGAAGTAGTTGAACCAATAGCCGGTGGCGAACTCGATGCCGAACAGCAGGGCCTGCGCGGCGAAAAGGCAGATTCCCTTCACGCGCTGCCTGCAAACGAAAAACTGCCCGCTTCCCCATATCACACACGAAAGGAGCGCGGAAGCGTTTCTTTTTTTCAATGGAAAACCTTCTCTCTGATGCGTATCCCCCGCGCGCCCGCATGAAAAAAAGCGGGGATATTGCCTTGCGCGGGCGCGGATGCTAAAATGGAAACAGCGCAGGCAAAGGGGGAATCCGTTTGGGAAAAAACAAGGTGACCATGCGCGATATCGCGCGGGAATGCCATGTTTCCGTCGCGACCGTTTCCTATGTGCTCAACCATTCCGATAAAGAGAAAATCAGCCACGATACTTTTTTGCGGGTAACGGAAACCGCCACCAGACTGCATTATGTGCCCAGCCCGTTTTATGCAACCCATGTGGGGCGCAAGAGCAACCTGGTGGGGATCGTTGTCAATTTAAAAGCGGAAAACGCGCCCGGCAAGGAACTGTGCTATTTCGACCTGGCCGCGCGGCTTTCCGACCGGCTGCGTCCGCTGGGGTTCGAAACCCTGCTGTTGCCCACGCGCGATATCAAAGCCGACGCGCCCCTCATTGGCAAACGCAAGCTGGACGCCGTTTTTATGATCGACGTAGACAACGAAGCGGCACGCACCGCCCTTCGGGATTGTTTTGTGCCGATTCTTTTTCTGTGCGGCGATATGGACGACGAGCTTTTCTGCAAAATCTATCCGGACTATCCGGAGCTTTTCCGCAGGGCGCGCGCCCTGCTGGGAGCCGGGGAGCCTTTTCTGGTGATGGAGGACATCTGCAGCGGGAATTTGAAAGCGGAGATCGTCCGCTGGTTCCCCGAGCGCAACGTGTTCTTCAACGCGCCGGGCGGCGACCTGCACGGGTTCCTCTCCCGGCATGTGGGCGGGAAAGGGATCGTGCTGGGGGATGCGCTCGCCCTGCAGACGGCCCGATGGTTCGACCACGGGAATTTTGCGGCCGTGCTGAGCCTGGATGGAACCGGGGAACTGCTGCCGGATGTAAAAAAACTGTTCGTGCGCAACAGCCGCATCGCCGAATGCGCCGTGCAGACGCTCACGAGCATGCTCGGCTTTGCCTATTCGGCCGAAAACCGAAACCGCATCCTGCTTTCCTGCGAGGAGTGAGCGCGGGGAACGGGTTTGAACAGCAAGCGGGCCGGGGCTCAGCATGGTGGATGCCGCTGAGCCTCGGCCTTTTGCTGCCCGCTTACAGCTGTTCCATTCAAAATTGATAGAGACTGTGCTTATCAATGTTTTCTGGAAACACTGTAGGTAGTTTATACTCTGGATTTCTTTTTGGCAAGCAGCGCGGCCGCGCCCGCCAAAGAAACCACGGCAATCAGGGCGATTGCCGGCACGGCGCTGGTGTCGCCCGTGCTCGGGGAAGCCACCTTGGAGGATGCGGTGGAAGCTGTGGAGGATGTAACGGTGCTTGCGGCGCTGCTCGAGCTTACGACGGCCGCACCCGGCCAGCCGGCCTGCGCCGCGGTGTTCACCTTGAGGTTCGCGCCGCCGCCTTCACCTCCGGCGTTCTGGGAAGTGCCGCTGGCTATGGTGAACCAGTAAGCCGACTGCGTCAGGGGCAGATCGCCCGGGGTATGGTTCGCGGTCTGCGAAGCGGTGGGCTTCGCATTGTTGCTGAAAATTGCGTTTAGGGGCTTGGAGCCGGTGTAGGTGAACGAATACCAGTTGTTGCCCACGCTGGTCATCTCGGTGCCCGGCCACGCCGAGCCCGTGGAACCCGAACCGTACCAGGTGTAGCAGTAAACCTGCTTCCAGCCAAGCGTGTTCTGGAAGTAGACGGTTACGCCCTTAGCCGCCGCCTGAGACGGCAGCGCGGGAACCAATGCGACCGTAGCCAGCACGGCAAAGGAAACCGCTCCTGCAAGAAGTTTGCCAAACCACTTTTTCATCGTGTTTCTCCCTCTCTGTATGTCGTATTGGGGGAGTGTTGCAAAATCAATTCGAATTCATTTTGCAACACTCCCTCTTTCCTGAGGAACCGCAGCGGCATGCCGGATCGGTCTTACCGGCATTGGCCGCTTTATTTGGAACAGCCTTACTATACCATGCCGGAACAACCTTGTCAAGGCAAAATGCCCAATTATAATGCCGCAATAAAGTTGTAATTGTGCAATAAATACTAAAATATAACTTAACAAAATAATATTAAGTCCGTGTAAACCGGGGAAACGGCTGAAATCAAGGGGTTGTGAAAGCATTCAGTTTTCGTTAAGTTGCCGGGCAGAAAAACCGGCGGAATACACAAAAAACAGGCCTAAGAATTTGCTCTTCGCAGAAGCACGCGGCACAAAAAAAGCCGCACGGCGGCGCTTCCGAGCGCACGCCGGGCGGCACCGATATGCGAACAGGCCGCCCGGAAGGCGGCCTGAAAATGACCTGTGAGATCTATTCGTTCAGAAAAGATGCTACGTCCGCCGCGCGGCCTTCTGCAGCAGGGCGCGCTGCTCCGGCGAGAGCGGCAGTTCCGGGGAGTTTGCGTCGCAGGTATCCTCGTTTTCGATGATGAGAACGGTGGCGTCACGGCTGAGTGTGTGGGAATGCCAGGTGCCGCGGCGGACGTTGTAGATGCGGAGCGGTTCGAGCGGCTGCGCCTCGATTTCCCCGAGCCGCGCGCCACGGCCGCCCAGAAACAGGGTGCAATGGCCCTGCAGCAGCACGAACGCTTCGTCGGTGCCGTCGTGCCTCTGCAGCTTCCCGATATTTTGCGGCAACAGCTCATCGCAGTAGCGCAGCTCGGCCACGCGCCACGCGCCGAACCGCAGCAGGGGAAGGTAGCCCTCCCCGTCGTAAGAAAGAATCTCCAGCTCGGAATCGCCGATCATGGCAAACAACCTTCTTTCTTATTAATTAAATCAACAAATTCAAATCATATGCGGGGCGAGGGCTGCTCCGCCGGCTTTTTCGCAAGCGTCACCTCCACGGTGTGGAGGCTTTGCGGCGCGAGCGCGTCGAGCACGGAGGCGGGGACCACCGCTGGGTCCCCGGAGGCGGTTTCCCGGCCGTCGAGCAGCACGCGCGCGGGCGCGTATTCTCCGAATTCGAGCTTTTGCGGGTTGCGGTAGATGACCCGCAGCCTCTTTCCCCGGAATACGGTTTCACAGCGCAGGTCTCCGTTTGCGAAATCTTCCGCCAGAAATTTCGGCCGGAGCGTGAGGTCCCCCAACCGGCCGGCGATGCCGAACACCTCGCAGCGCAGGGTCAGGATGAGCCAGCTTGCCGCGCCGGTGAGGTAATGGTAGCGCCCGCGGCCGTCCGGCCCGAAATATTCGGGGATGCCGGGGTAGATGCGGCTTTTTTCAAAATCCATGCTGTGCGCAATCAGGGTTTTCAGGGCGAGGCGCCCTTCGCGCACCATTCCGCGGCGGTAGAGCGCGTTGCCGTACATCACCGCCATGTGGCTGAACACGGCGCCGTTCTCCTTGTGCCCGTAGGCGAAGCCGAACTGCCGGCCGAGGTTGAGCTTGAGCTCCTTAAAATCGGTGTTCAGGCGAAAGCCGCCGAGCTTTGGCGCAAACAAAAAATGCTCCGCCGCCGCGGCCATATCGGCCGCGAGGGCTTTATCCGCCACGCCGGAGCGGATGGCGAACACCTGCCCGGTGAGCGTCATGCGCACCGAGGGCTCCGCGCGCTCCACCGGCTGCCCGTCGTTATCGTAATAGCCGTTGAGCCACCGGTACTCCCCCGCGCGCACCTGCTCCTGCGCGCGGATGAGCGCCGCAAGGCGCGCGGCGCGGCCCTCCAGTTTCGCGGCAAGCTCCGTGGAATCCATCCGGAGCGTGCGGCCCGAAACGCCGTTTCGCACGCAGGCGCAAAAGCGCGAAAGCCGCTCGCGCAGAAGGCTCGGGCTTTCGTCTTCGCCGAGGCCGTCGAGCAGCCCGGCCAGCTCCTGCGCGAGTTCCACCGTTTCGGTTTTGCGCGCGGCAAGCGCGCGCAGCAGCCCCGCCAGCGTGTTCAGATTTTCCACATACATCGAGGAAAACGCCACGCTCTCGCCGCGCTGCGCCGCCATATCCAGCGCGTCGTTCCAATCGGCGTTCTCGAGCCGCAGCATCCCGTGCTCGCCCACGTTGCAGCAGGCGGCGAGGGTTTCCGTGAGCAGATGCTCGAGCACCGTGCCGCGGTACGCTCCGCCGCCGCGCACCGGCAGCTCGGTGCCTGAGGCGGGGTTCCAGCCCGCGTCCGTTTCGCGGCAGCGCGTCCCCCACGCGTCCCGGAAATAGGTTTGAGAGCGCAGCAGAAAGCCGAGGTCGCCCGTTTCGTCCAGATAGAGCGCGATGGTCTGGAGCGGCCACGCCGCGTGGTCCATCCAGACGCGCGCAATGTTGTTGCGGTCGGCCGCAAACTGCACGTCGCCGCCCTCCCCGCCGATGATCGTGGCGTTCGTGCCGTCGATGCGCATGCCGGCGCAGTAGCGCCAGAGCTTTTCGCCCACCGCGGCGCTGTCCGTTAGGAGCAGCGCCAGGCAGTCCTGCCAGAGGTCGCGCCAGCCGCGCCCGCCCCGGCCGTAATCGTGGTGCGGAAGAAACGAGCAGCCGAAGATGCGCCGGAGCACCGGTTCGCAGGCCACCCAGCGCATCCAGAGATCGAATTCCCGGTTCCCGGTTTCAAAGCGCACGCCGAGCTTTTCCTGCCAGGCGCGCCGGTTTTCGGCGAGGGCGCGCTCAAACCCGGCGGTGCTGAGAAAGCGCTCCGCATCCTTTGGGTCGACCCACAGCGCCAGAATATATTCGGCGGTTTCGCCCGGGCCGAGTGTGACGGGCGCAAAGCGCAGGCCGCCCATCGCCTCCTCGCCCTGGTCGGAAAAGCCGGGCCCTGCTTCCGGCTCCCGGTTTTCCGTTACAGCTTCGGGCCAGTCCAGCGTGCCGCCCTCGCCGATGAAACGGTGCAGCACCGGGAAGAAGCCGACGGGGGGTTCGCCGTCCCCTTCGGCGCCGAGCACGGCGTAGGCGGTGGCGCAGACGCGGTGGCCGCGCTCGTCGAACAGAAGCGTGGGCCGCACCTCCACGCCGAAGCGCCCCGTGCCGATGCGCTGGAGCAGGGAAGTGACGTGCCGGTGGTCGCGGATGTTATCGGCCGAACGGGCGTAGATGGGCACCGCCGCGGTGGGTACCAGCCCGAAAGCTCCGGGCGAGATGTTGGTGAGGCGCACGCGCGTCAGCTCTACCGTGTCCCCGCAGGGAACCAGCGTGGTGGTTTCGGCGCGCAGGCCGAACTCCGCACTCTCGCGCGTCACAGTCTGCCACAAAAAGCCCGCTTCCACGCGGCAGGTTTCGCCGCCGCGCGCGCGCGCCGCCGTCTGCGCCGCGCTTTGGCCGAAGGCGGACCATGCGCCGAGCCCTTCGCGCCAAACCCAGAAATTGCGCGTGCTGCGCGAGGCGTGCAGATCCTCCACCGAAACGGGCGCCAGCAAAAACCGGCTCTGGCCCGTTTTCGCGTCGCCCGCGAGCAGCGGCGTCACACAGGACATCATACCCTCTTCGTTCGCAAGGGGAAAATACAGGTCTGAAACGCGGTCGGCGTTCTCCAGCGCGAACGTGCCGTCGTTTACGCTTTCAAAACGCAATAAAGGGCGGCGCGCCGCCTCCTTTTTTGCTTCCATTGTCCTCATCCCTTCCGGATTCCGCGGCCCGCGCCGCCGCGGCAAACGGAGCATGCGTTTTGC
>JAEWAU010000074.1 GCA_023391535.1 Bacillota bacterium
AAATGAATGTACATTCATTTTGCAACGCACCTTTTTTTACGCGCGGGGGTTGACAGAGCCAATTAAATTGGCTACAATATAGTTGCATCAAATCAAACAAAATGAAAGGCGGCGCAAAACATGGGCGTTTATGATTTTACGGTAAAAGACAAAAGCGGCAAAGAGGTTTTTCTGAAGCAGTACAAGGGCAAGGTGCTGCTGATCTTCAATTCGGCTACCAAGTGCGGATTTACGCCTCAGTATAAGGAGCTGGAGGCGCTCTACGAGAAATACGCCGCCAAGGGGCTGGAGCTGCTGGATTTCCCGTGCAACCAGTTCGGCGGGCAGGCACCCGGCACGGCGGAAGAAATCGCGAGCTTCTGCAGCCTCAACTACGGCACCAAATTCCCGCAGTTCAAAAAGATCGAGGTCAACGGCGAAGGGGCGGACCCGCTGTTCCGGTACCTCAAATCCCAGAAGGGCTTCGCAGGCTTCGACCCCAAGCACAAGATCACACCCGTTTTGGTGGATATCCTGTCGAAGGCGGACCCCGATTATGCAAAGAGTCCGGAGATCAAGTGGAACTTCACGAAGTTTTTAATCGACCGCGAAGGAAACGTGGTTGAGCGGTTCGAGCCCACGGCCGACCTTGCTCTGGTGGAGCAGAAAATCGCGGCTCTTCTGTAATGCAAAAGCAAAAAGCGGCGCCGAACGCGAGCGGCGCGTCCGGCGCCGCTTTTTTGATCGCTTTGCTGCGTCTGACAGCACGCGGTGCCTGACAGCACGCGGTGCTTGGCTGCACGCGGTGCTTGACAGCACGCGGTGCTTGACAGCACCGGGCAAATCTGTTAGAATAGCGCATAACAGCCGGAAAGGCGGTAAAGCCGCCGCTTCGGCGCGAAACAGCACAGGCAAAGCGATGAAGGGGAAAACCTCCTCCGTTCCCCGCGCCACAGAGAGCTGCCGGAAGCTGAAAGGCAGCGCGCGGAGCCGGAAGAAACTCGCCCCGGAGCAGTCGGCCGAACGCGGGCAGCCGCCCGCCGTAGGTTGGAACGGGTTTCCCACCGTTATCACGGGAGGGCGTTTGCGGGCTTTGGCCGGCCGACGCCGTTAAGCGGGTATATTTTTATACCAATCGGAGTGGTACCGCGGAAGCACAAGGCTTTCGTCTCCTGCATGTACGTGCAGGAGACGAAAGCCTTTTTCGTTGCCCATGCGGGGGCGCGATGCGAACAGGAGGGACCGGCGATGAAGCTGGCATTTTCAACGGTGGGCTGCCCGGATTTCAGCTGGGCGGAGATCACCTCGATGGCGAAGGACCTGGGGTTCGAAGGGATTGAGCTGCGCGGGCAGGGATGCGAACCGGCGCCCGCGATTCCGGCGTTCCGGGAGGAAAAGCGCGCGCGTACGGTAAAATCGCTTGCCGAAATGCGCCTTGCCGTCTCGTGCGTTTCGGCGGGCTGCTGCCTCAAGGACGTATCCGACACGGAGCGCACCCTCCGCGAGCTGAGGGAATACATCGGGTTCGCGCAGCAGGTGGGCGCCCCGTTCGTGCGCGTGCTGGCGGACCGCGGCCCCGAAGCCGAGGGCGAGGTGGACGACGCCGCCGTGGCGAAAACGCTGCGCGAGCTCGTCCCCGCGGCCGAAGCCTGCGGCGTTACGCTTCTGGTGGAATCCAACGGCGTGTACGCCGACACCGCGCGTCTGGCCGCGCTGCTCTCGGCCGTGGCGAGCGACAGCGTGGCGGCGCTGTGGGATATGCACCACCCTTACCGCTTTGCCGGCGAAACGCCCGAGCAGACGGTGCAGAATCTCGGCGCCTACATCCGCTATGTGCATCTAAAGGATTCGGTGATGGAAAACGGCCGGGTAAGCTACCGCATGATGGGCGAGGGCGACCTGCCGGTGGAGGAGATGATTCGGGCGCTGCGCTCGGTGAACTACGAGGGCTACGTCTGCCTGGAATGGCTCAAGCGCTGGATGCCCGGCCTTTCCGACGCGGGAGTGGTGTTCCCGCAGTTCGCGGACTACATGTCCCGCTTTTTCGAGGACGCGCCGCGCGGCCGCCGGCTTTACGACAACGCCGCCCACACGGGCCAGTATATCTGGGAGAAGGAAACGCTCATCGATCTCACGTTCCCGCAGCTGCTCGACCGCGTGGTGGAGGAATTTCCGGACCAGTACGCTTTCCGCTATACCACGCTCGATTATACGCGCACCTATGCACAGTTCCGCGACGACGTGGACGCGTTCGCCTGCGCACTCATCGCCGTGGGCGTGCGCCCTGGCGACCACGTGGCCGTTTGGGCCACGAACGTGCCCGAGTGGTACCTCACGTTCTGGGCCGCCACGAAGATCGGCGCGGTGCTCGTAACGGTGAACACCGCCTATAAGATCCACGAGGCGGAATACCTGCTGCGCCAATCCGACACGCACACGCTGGTGATGATTGAGGGCTACAAGGATTCGGATTACGCCGCCGTGATCCGCGAGCTCTGTCCGGAGCTCGCCACGTGCGAGCCGTGCGAGCCGCTGCACGCGAAAAAGCTGCCGTTTCTGCGAAACGTCATCACCGTGGGCTTTGAAATGTCCGGCTGCCTTACGTGGGATCAGGCGCTCGAGCGCGGGGGGGGCGGGGGGCGCGCGGGGGTGGAGCGCCGGG
>JAEWAU010000091.1 GCA_023391535.1 Bacillota bacterium
ACATATGGTTTTTCCCCCCACCCCTATTTGCATGCCGCCCGGCCTTGTGCTACACTTTCCGTAAGAAATCCCGTTTTGCAACGCGGGGCGGCGCGCGGCGGCCGCCGCGCCGGAAAGGAGGGCGGAAATGGATCTTTCCGAAGCGTCGGACCGGCTGAGCCAGATCGAGCTGCTGTTTTCGCTGGACGGCATGCCCGTGCACGTGCTGTGGTTTTCCCGGATGCTGCAAACCGGGAGCTGGCTGATCCGCCGACACGCGCATTCAAGCTTTGAATTCCATTTGATCGCGGCGGGGGCCTGCCGCGTGCGGCTGGACGGCGGCGAATTCGTCGCGTGCGGCGGGGAGTTTTACCTCACGGCTCCGCGCGTTTTTCACGAACAGTCGGCTTACGGCAACGACGGCTATACCGAATACTGCCTCAACGTGGACTTGGGCGAGGCCGTACCCGAAACGGAAGGGGCCGCGCTGCGCGAGCTGTTTTCGCGCGCCTGCTGCCGCCCGGTGCCGGATCATTACGGCGGCATGCGGTATTTCGACGAGGCGCTCCGCGAGGCGCTGGAGCAGCGGCTGGGGTATTACACCCGCCTCAAGAGCCTCGTTTCCGAGCTGCTGGTGGCGTTTGCCCGCGCCCTCGGCCGCTGGGAGCAGGACCCGCCGCGCTACTATGTCCCGCACAAGGCCGCCGGGAACGAGCGGCGTTTTGAGGAAATCCAGAGCTTCGTGGAAGAAAATATCTCGGCGCCCCTGAAGGAAAGCGATTTGAGCAACCATATCTATCTCAGCGGCAAACAGATCGACCGGATCGTCCGGCGGTCCACGGGAAAATCCACGCGCCGGTACATCAACTCCGTGCGGCTCGAAAAAGCGAAGGCCCTGCTGCTCGAAACGCCCTACAGCCTCAGCGACATCGCCACCCGCCTCGGCTTTACGAGCGAATACTATTTCAACCAGTTCTTCAAGCGGGAGGTGGGTATTCCGCCGGGCGTATACCGCAAGAATGTCCGAAAAACTTAAAAGGGTGTTCCTAAAAACTATTTTTTTGTCCGCCCTTTCCCCGTTATAATGGAACAGTTCTTGGTACGGGCGCGCCCGGTTCCGGCGCAGAGGCCGGCCGCACGGAGGGCGCCGCCCACAGACTGTGCCGCGGGCAAAGGGTGTTTGCATGTTTCAAATCAAATGGGTGTGGTTAAACCTCAAGGGGAAACGTCTGATCTTCGTGATCGGCCTCGTCATTTCGGCCGTAACCTCCGTTGCGGCGATCATCATCCCGAAGCTGTCCCAAATCATCATCGATCAGGTCATCGTCGGCGTGAAGAACGCGTCGGGCGCCGTGGTGCATCACACGGAGCTGCTGATTCCGCTGTTGATCGACATCGTGGTGGTACAGGTGGTGGTGCAGACCCTGCGCTACGTGATGGTTGTCTGCCTCGAAAAATCCAGCCAGTTCATGGTGCTCCATCTGCGCGAAAAGCTGTTCGACAACCTGCAGCGGATGGACATGGATTTTTACAACCGCAACAGCACCGGCGACCTGATGACGCGGATGACGGGCGATCTCGACCTCATCCGCCATTTCTGCGCGTGGATCAGCTACAACGTGGTGGATTCGGTGGCGCTGTTTCTTTCCACACTGATCTTCCTGTTCACCGTGAGCGCGCAGCTCACGCTGTTTTTGATGCTGATCCTGCCCGTGCTGTTCGCCGTTACGTTCCTGTTTTCGAAGAAGATCCACCCGATTTATGTCGAACTGCGCGAAAAGCTTTCCCGCCTCAACACCTGCGCGCAGGAAAACATCGAGGGGAACCGGGTGGTGAAGGCGTTCAGCCGGCAGGACTACGAGATCGAGCGGTTCCGGGAGAAAAACGGGGAATTCCGGGAGATGAACCTGAAAGCCGCCTACCTGTGGCAGAAATTCTTCCCCGCCATCGAGCTGCTGGCGCAGGCGCTCAGCGTGGTGATTCTGCTTGCGGGCGGCGTGTTCATCATGCGCGGGCAGCTTACATACGGCGGGCTGGCCGTGTTCACGTCGCTTTCTTGGGCGCTCGCGTACCCCATGCGGAACCTGGGGATGCTGCTCAACGATTTCCAGCGCTTCTTCACCTCGGCCAACAAGGTCATCGAGCTGTATTACGCGCGCCCGCGCATCGCGGACCCGGAAAAGCCGGAAAGCGTGCCTCGGGAACAGGCGGGGGAGAAACGCGGACGCATTTCGTTCGAGCATGTGACGCTGCGCTACGACGGGCAGACGGTGCTCAGTGACGTTTCGTTCGAGATCGCTCCGGGCGAAACGGTGGGCATCATCGGCCCCACGGGCTCGGGGAAAACCACCGTGGCAAACCTGATGATGCGGTTTCTGGACCCCACCTCCGGCGTCGTGCGCCTCGACGGGCAGAATATCCGGGATATGAGCCTTTCGGTTCTGCGCGGCAAAATTGCCATGGCCACGCAGGACGTCTTCCTGTTTTCGGATACGGTGGAGGGCAACATCGCCTACAGCGACGTCGAGATGCCCATGGAGAAGGTGCTGCGCTGCGCGGAGCTTTCCTGCTCGGATGAATTCGTGAGAGCCATGCCGGAAGGGTACGATACCATCGTGGGCGAGCGCGGCGTGGGCCTTTCGGGCGGCCAGCGCCAGCGCCTCGCGCTGGCGCGCGCCCTCGCCAAAGAGCCGGAGGTGCTGATTCTGGACGACACCACCTCGGCCGTGGATGTGGAAACCGAGCAGATCATCCGCAAAAACCTGGGCGGCCTGCCGCACTCCTGCACCAAAGTCATCATCGCCCAGCGCATCACCTCGGTGAAGGACGCCGACCGCATCTTCGTGGTGCGCGGCTCGAAGATCTCCGAGGCGGGCACGCACGCGCAACTGCTTGCGCTCGGCGGCTATTACGCCGCCGTGGACCGCCTGCAGAAAGAGGGAGCGGAGGAAGGGGGCGTTTTGGATGGCGCGCAATAAATACGACGTGGACGAAACGCTGGAAACGCCGTTCAGCTTCCGGCATCTGCTGCGTAGCATGGTGTATGTCAAGCGCCACGCCGGAAAGCTCACGGCGTCGCTGCTGCTGAGCCTCGTGGCCAACGCCTGCGGCCTTGTGGTGCCGCTGCTCATGGAAAAGGCGGTGGACGACGCCATTCCCCAGAAAAGCATGCGCGAGCTTTTGCAGATCGTGCTGCTGATGGTGTGCGCCATCCTCGTGAGCGTGGCCTTCACTACCATCCGCAACGTGTTCATGGCGAAGGTGGGGCAGGATATCATCTTCGATATCCGCGAGGACCTGTTCGCGCATTTGCAGAAGCTCCCGTTTTCCTATTACGATTCGCGCCCGCACGGCAAAATTCTGGTGCGTATCGTGCAGTATGTAAACAACGTTTCGGATATGCTCTCGAACGGCCTGATCAACATCATCCTCGAGCTGTTCAACCTGGTGCTGATCTTCGTTTACATGATGCTCGTGAGTGTGCGGCTCACGCTGGTGGTGCTGGCGGGCCTGCCCGTTCTGATCGCCGTCATCCTGATCGTCAAGCCCAGGCAGCGCCGGGCCTGGCAGGGCGTTTCGAACAAATTCTCGAACGTGAACGCCTACGTACACGAGAACATCGAGGGCGCGCGCGTCACGCAGATCTTCACGCGCGAGGAAACGAACCTCTCCATCATGCACCGGCTCTGCGTGGCGGCGCGGGCCATCTGGATGCAGGCCATCTACGTTTCGAACACCGTGTGGTACGCGGTGCAGAACATTTCGCAGATCGTCGTGGCGTTCGTGTACGTGGAGGGCGTGTTCCACATGGCGGGCACGGTGGCCACGTTCGGCGTCATCCTGGCCATGACGAGCTACGCCCAGCGCTTCTGGCAGCCCATTCTCAACATCGCGAACATTTACAACAATTTCGTCAACACCATCGCGTACCTCGAGCGCATCTTCGAAACGATGGACGAACCCGTTTCGGTGGACGACGCCCCCGGAGCCGTGGAGCTGCCGCCGATAACCGGCGACGTGCGCTACGAAAACGTGCTGTTCGAGTACGAGCCCGGCATGCGCGTGCTCGACGACGTGAGCTTCCATGTCCGCGCAGGGGAGAGCGTGGCGCTGGTGGGGCCCACGGGCGCGGGAAAATCCACCATCGTCAACGTGCTCAGCCGGTTTTACAACCTCACCGGGGGGCGCATCACCGTGGACGGCGAGGACATCGCGGGCGTGACGCTCGATTCCCTGCGCAGGCAGATGGGCGTGATGCTCCAGGAAAATTTCGTGTTTTCGGGCACCATCCTTGAAAACATCCGCTACGGCCGCCTGGACGCCACCGACGAAGAGGTGCGGGAGGCGGCGAGGGTGGTGCGGGCCGACGAGTTCATCTCCCGCATGGAGCGGGGGTACAACACGTCCGTGAGCGAGCGCGGAGGCGGCCTCTCGCAGGGGCAGAAGCAGCTCATCGCGTTCGCGCGCACCCTGCTTTCGGACCCGCGCATCCTGATCCTCGACGAGGCCACCTCCTCCATCGATACCCAAACCGAACGGCTGGTGCAGCAGGGGCTACTCGGGCTGCTGCGCGGGCGCACGTCGTTCATCATCGCCCACCGGCTTTCCACCATCCGCCACTGCGACCGCATTTTTTACGTAGACGCCGGCCGCATTGCGGAAAGCGGCTCGCACGAAGAGCTGATGCGCAAAAAGGGCCTGTACTACGCGCTTTACACCTCTCAACTCGCCGAATAACGCCGATTGCCGGCAAAGGCCCGCCGTTTCCCACGAATTCGCGGGAAACGGCGGGCCTTTGGGAAGACGGCTTTAAAAATCGAAATCGTCCGGGCCGCCCTCGCGGGGGCCGCGGGAATCCATACCGAACGGGCCGTGCGGATGACAGTGCGGCCCGTGATGCGGTCCGCGGTGCATCCAGCCCGCTCCGCCAGGCCCGCCGCAGCGGGAGTCGCCGCAGCCGGGGCCGAACGGCGCGCCTTCGCCGGGAAATTCTTCTTCGCCCGCCGCATCGAGGGCGGTTTGCATTGAAGAGGCCAGCTTGCCCAACAGCGCGGCGAGCTGCGCGCGCTCCTCCTCCGAAAGCCCGGCGCACCAGGCTTCGGCCGCCTGCCGGCGGGGAGCCTCAAACGCCTGCTCCGCGTCGCGCCCTTTTTGGGTGAGGAACACGTTCACCACCCGCTTGTCGTTCTCATTCGGGCGGCGCTCCACCAGCTCCGCCGCTTCGAGCCGGGCCGCCAGTTCCCCCAGTGAGGAGGGGCGGATATCCAGCCGTTCGGCCAGCTCCATCTGCGAAAGGCCGTCTTCTTCGGAAAGCACGCGCAGCAGGGCCGCCTGCCCGCGGCTGAGGCCGTCCCGGTGATCTTCAATGCGGCAGCGCCGGTGTTCGCTGTGCGCGAGCCGGAGCATCAGGCGGGCGCAGGCGCGCACCTGCCCGAGAAGTGTTTCGGTATTGTTTGCTTCCATGGCAAAACCTCCGTGACCGTACATAATTTAAAATAATCCTGATAGTAAGGAACCTTACAAACAGCATTCTAATCCGCGCAGAGGCGGTTGTCAAGCAAAATAGAAAGGTTCCTTATAAAAATGAAAATAAAATTTTGCCCTGCGCCGCCGCAGGGCATCAAAAAGGGCGCGCCGCCAAACGAACCTCGTT
>JAEWAU010000006.1 GCA_023391535.1 Bacillota bacterium
AACCGGGGGGGGGGGCCTACTTCTTTCCCCCCCCCCGCCCCGCGTTTTTGCCGTAAAAAAGCCTCCCGCCGCCCGGCGCGGAGCCGGAACGGAGGGAGGCTTTGCTGTGCGGTTTGCTTAAAATTAAAGGATGCGCCGCGCGGTTACATAGCGGGCGGACCAGTAGCCGGAGTTGATGCTGTCTTCCACCACGCCCACGCCGGGCCTTTCGGCGTTCACCATCATGCCGCCGCCGATATAAATGCCCACGTGATTGATGCCGCCGCCGCCCGTGGCGAAGAACACCAGGTCGCCGGGCTGCAGGTTGGAGCGGGACACGTAGCTGCCGGAGTATGACTGCCCCTCCGCCGAATGGACGAGCGCGATGCCCGCGGCGTTGGCGTACACGTACTGGGTAAGGCCGGAACAATCGAAGCCCACGCTGGGGCTGGCGCAGCCGAACACGTACGCCGAGCCTTCGAAGCCCTCCGCATATTGCGCCACATACGCGCCGCTGACGCTTCCGCCCGAGGCCCCCGCGGAGCCGGAGGAACCGCCCGCCGCGGCGGCCGCAGCGCGCTCGGCCGCAAGCTGCGCGGCGCGGATGGCCGCCTCGCGCGCGATTTCGGCGTTGATCTGCGCGTCGGTTTCATAGGCCTGCTGCGCCACCACGGCCGCCTGCGATTTGACGGACGCTTTTTTGCTTGCGAGGCTCTGCACAACGGCCTTCTGCTGGGCGAGCTGCACGTTCAGCACGGTCTGCTTGGCGGCCAGCGCGCCCTGCGCACCCTGCAGATTCTGCAGCGACGCCTGGAGCGAGGCCTTTTCGGCGCCGAGCTGGGCCGTATCCGCCTTGAGCTGCGTCACCACGCCGTTTGTGTGGTCGGAAAGGTTGTTGAGAATCTGCAGGCGCGTCAAAAAGCTCGAAACGTTCTGCGAGGTGAGCAGCATCTCCATCTGGTAGTAAGGCCCGGCCTCGTAGAGGGTGCAGGCCTGCTGCTTGTATTCCTCCTGCTCCGCCGCAATGCGTTTCTGCGTGGAAGCGATGCTCCGGTTGGTGGCGGCGAGCTGTTTGTCCGCCGAATCGATCTGGCTGTTCAGCACCGCGACCTGCCGCCGGAGCAGCGTGACGTTGCGGCCGATGGCGCTTTCCTTCTGCTTTTCGGCCTGCACCTGCGAGCCGAGGGAGTTGATCTGCTGCTGCAGATTCTGCTGCTGCTTCTGCAGCGACTCGTATTGCTGGCGCAGGTCCGAAAGCGTATCCGCCTTCGCCGGCGCGTATGTAGAACCGAAACTCAAAAGCCCGCCCGAAAGGGCCGCGGCCAGCAGGCACGCGAGCACGCGCCGTTTTTTATGCGTCAGCAAAACGGAATGCCTCCTTTTTTCGCCGCCGGAGCGGCAAAGCCTCGCCAAACACCGAAATAATCCGCAGCGCGGCGAAACCGCCGTACTGAATGGCTGCTTTATTACGAACAAGTAACAATACAGTAACACTTCGGACGAAATTTGTCAAGAAAGCGCGGTTGAAAAGCCACAAATTCTACAGTTTACACAATTCTGTAAGCGCACTTTGGCATCCGCGCGGTTTCGACAAATTATAGGGGCCGCGTCTGCTACAATAAACTTGCTCCAAAAGCTCGGGCCCGATGCCGGTATGGAGCGGAACACGAACTCCGGACGGGGCGAAACGAAAGATCCCGCGCCAAAAACGGAAGGCATGCCTGCTAAAGCGGATTCTTCGCCGGTTCCGGAAGGAGCTCCGTAGGAAACAGAAAGGATGATCGAAATGACGAAAATTATTGTGGATAGAAAAGCGCTGGAGCGGAAGCTTTCGCAGTCCCGCAAGGGCGACCTCATCGAGCTGCGCATTGTGGAGGCGCAGGCCGACCGGGGCGCCTGGCATCCCGCGTTCCTCCACGTGGCAGCCATCCGCGGCCGGGATTCCTACCGGGATCTCGAAAGCATCGACGCGTACATAGCCCTGCCTTTGGGCGTGCGGTCTGCCTGATTCGGAAAACGGCGCAAAACGCGCCGTAAACAGACGTGCCGGTACGGGGACGTACCCGAAAAGGAGCTGCTCCGCGTGCGGCCGCGCGCGGGGCGGCTCCCTTTTTCGGGGCCGGAGCGGCCGGGGTTTGACCGCCGGGGATTCCCTGCCGTATAATAAGTGCCGGGCCCGCTTTTTTTGCGGGCGGGGAACGCAGCCTGCCTGCGCCGCTGCTTCGCGCCGGCCTGCGCATCCGTTTTGCGTATTCGCGTATTTTTGTATTTGTGTATTTGATTAAGGAAGGATTCCCGATTTATGAAGCTGCTCATCATCCGGCACGGCGACCCCGATTACGCCGCCGATTCGCTCACCCCAAAGGGATGGCGGGAGGCGGAGCTGCTCTCGCGCAGGCTCGAAAAGATGGAGATCACGTCGTTTTATGTCTCCCCGCTCGGGCGGGCGAAGGATACGGCGTCGGTAACGCTCAAAAAAATGGGGCGCGAGGCGCGGGAACTGCCGTGGCTGCGGGAAATCAGCGCGCCCGTCGCAAGGCCCGGGCTTGAGGAAAGCCATGTGCCGTGGGATTGGCTCCCCGCCGATTGGACGGCCGTGCCCGCGTTCTACGACAAGGACCGCTGGAGCGGCGTTCCCGCGATGCGCGCGGGGGGCGTGGGGGAAGTGACGGCGCGCGCGTGCGCGGGGCTCGACGCGCTGCTGGAAGAACACGGCTACCGGCGCGAGGGGGCTTTGTACCGCGCGGTGCGCCCGAACCGCGGAGCGGCGGCGCTGTTTTGCCATTTCGGCGTGGAATGCGTAATGCTGGGGCATCTGCTGGGCATTTCGCCCATGGTGCTGTGGCATGGGTTCTGTGCGGCGCCCTCTTCGGTAACGACGCTTTGCACCGAGGAGCGCAGGAGCGGCGCCGCGTATTTCCGCCTAAACGCCTTCGGCGACGTCTCGCACCTTTCCGCCGCGAGCGAGCCGCCCGCGTTCGCGGCGCGCTTCTGCGAAACGTTCGACTGCGCGCAGGAGCGCCACGACTGACGGGGGCGCTGCAAAACGCGGTCGCTGCGTTTTGCAGCGGCCCTTTTTTTGCCCGCGCAAAAAACGCCGGAAAAAGTGCTTGACCTTTGCGGAAAGCTGTGTTATAATGCTAATTACCTCAAAAGGGTCTTTTTTTTATGCTTATTTTGACTTCTGCTGAGGGAGGCCAAAATATTCCGATCATCGGGAGGTGCCGTTATGAGAGTCAGAGTAACTTTGGCTTGCACCGAATGCAAGCAGCGCAATTACAACACCGCGAAGAACAAGAAGAACGATCCGGACAGGCTGGAAATGAAGAAATACTGCCGGTTCTGCCGCAAGGAAACCCTCCACAGGGAAACGAAGTAACAACCGGAAACCGAAAACAGGCAGGAGGGTTTTGCCATGCCGGATACGGAAGTCAAATCGGGCGGCAGCTCCAAAGCCGCCGCACCCAAGAAAAACAGCGCAGCAGGGAAGGTATTCCGCAGCCTGAAGGTGTTCCTTGCCGAAACGCGCGCGGAATTCCGCAAGATCGTATGGCCCACGCGCCAGAAAACCGTCAATCAGACGATCGTGGTGCTTGTCACCATCCTCGTGATCGGCGCGGTCATCGCGGGCGTGGATTCGCTCACGGGCCTCGGCATGAAAGCGCTGCTCAAGAACTACTGAGTGCGGGCCGCGCCGTTTGCGGCTCGTGCCGCTCGGGGAAACGGCGCGGTTTCCTGAAAACGCGGCGAAAGGAATGGTTTAGCATGTCCGAAAGCGCGAAATGGTATGTGGTGCACACCTACTCCGGTTATGAAAACAAGGTGGCGTCCAACCTTCAGACAATCGTCGAAAACCGCGGGCTTCAGGATGTCATTCAGGATATCAAAATCCCCACCGAAATGGTAACCGAGATCAAAGAGAACGTCAAGCGCGAAGTGGAGCGCAAAACGTTCCCGGGCTATGTGCTCGTCAAGATGGAGCTCAACGACGAAAGCTGGCACATCGTGCGCAACACGCGCGGCGTCACCGGTTTTGTCGGCTCCGGCTCCCACCCCGAGGCGCTCACCGATTCCGAGGTGGCGGGGCTCGGCGTGGAGAAGCGGGAGATCGTCGTCAACTACGCGGTGGGCGACACCGTACGCATCGTCGACGGGCCGCTGGACGGCTTCATCGGCAATGTGGAGGAGCTCAGCCCGGAAAAGAACGTCGTGCGCGTCGTCGTTTCGATGTTCGGGCGCGAAACCCCCGTGGAGCTGGAGCTCCATCAGGTGGAAGTCATCGGGTAACGCCGGGGCTTCCGGAAAATAAGGCAGCACGCGGCGCATCGCCGCTTGTTACACGCGCATACCGCGCGTTTGTGGGAGGGCAGGACCTGCCGGTCCGCCCGCCATCCACCACGTTTGGGAGGTGCAAACAATGGCTCAGAAAGTAGTTGGGCTGGTAAAACTGCAGATTCCGGCCGGAAAAGCGACCCCGGCGCCGCCGGTAGGCACTGCGCTCGGCCCGCACGGCGTCAACATCATGGCGTTCACGAAGGAATTCAACGAGCGCACGAAAGCGGACGCTGGACTTATTATCCCGGTGGTCGTGACCATCTACGCCGACCGTTCGTTCTCCTTTGTCACCAAAACCCCGCCGGCCTCCGTCCTCATCAAGAAGGCCATCGGTATCGACAAAGGCTCGGGCGTACCGAACAAGCAGAAGGTCGCCAAGATCACGAAGGAGCAGATACAGAAGATCGCCGAACTGAAGATGCCCGATCTCAACGCAGCCAGTCTGGAATCCGCCATGAGCATGGTGGCCGGAACGGCGCGCAGCATGGGCGTCGAAGTCGCCGACTGATGCTCCCGGGTGGGAGGAAAATTCCGTTATGAACCACTCAACAGGGAGGTAAGTTCAAGTGAATCACGGTAAAAAATATACCGACAGCGAAAAGCTGATCGACCGCGCGAAGCTCTATGATTCCGCTGAAGCGCTGGATATCTGCTGCAAAACGGCGAAAGCCAAGTTCGACGAAACCGTGGAAGTTCACGTCCGCCTGGGCGTGGATTCCCGCCATGCCGACCAGCAGGTCCGCGGCGCTGTGGTGCTCCCGAACGGCACGGGCCGCAAGGTGCGCACCCTCGTCTTTGCCAAGGGCGACGAAGCCAAGGCCGCCGAGGCCGCCGGAGCCGATTACGTCGGCGCAGAGGATTATGTCGCCAAGATCCAGAACGACGCGTGGTTCGATTTCGACGTCGTCATCGCGGCGCCCAACATGATGGGCATCGTGGGACGGCTCGGTAAAGTTCTCGGCCCCCGCGGCCTGATGCCGAACCCGAAGGCCGGCACCGTCACGCCCGACGTGGGCAGGGCCGTTACCGAAGCCAAGGCCGGCAAAATCGAATACCGCCTCGATAAAACCAACATCATCCACTGCCCCATCGGGAAGGCCTCGTTCGGAGCCGAAAAGCTGAGCGAGAACTTCGACACGCTGCTCGGCGCCATCGTCAAGGCGAAGCCGGCGGCCTCCAAGGGCCAGTATATCCGCTCGTGCGTCGTGGCCACCACGATGGGCCCGGGCATCCGCCTCAACCCCGCAAAGGTTGGCGTGTAAATCACGCTTAGGCGTGTAAATCACGCTTGGGCGTGTAAACACCCCCTTTGTTCCGGTTGACAGCGTCGGATTTTTGTGTTATTCTATCTTCGTTCCTGCGGCGGGTTTCCCGTTCGCAAGCGTTGATCCTAAGACAGCAGGCGCCGTAACGGCTTAAACCGGCCTGCCGAGGAGCAAACGGCTGCATAGCGCGTTCCGGGGTTAACCTCCCGGCCGTTTCTGATGTATCTGTGGCTCCCGGCGGCATGCCGGGGGCCTTTTTTGCGCGCCCTGCGTTTTACCGGGAGGTGAAAGAATGCCAAGCGAAAAGATCCTTGCCGAAAAACAGCAGATCGTGGACGAACTCTCCGAAAAGATGAAGTCCGCCGTTTCCGGCGTCCTTGTGGATTACAAGGGCATCACGGTGGAAAACGACACCAAGCTGCGCGCGGAACTGCGCAAAGCCGGCGTGTACTATTCGGTGAAGAAGAACACCATCATCCGCCTCGCCGCCCGTAAGGCCGGCCTGGAAGGGCTGGAGGAAGTGCTTACCGGCACCACGGCCATCGCCGTTTCCGAAACCGATATCACGGCTCCGGCCAAGATCCTCGCCCAGTTTGCTTCGAAGAACGAGGCCTTCAACATCAAGGCCGGCTTCGTCGAAGGCAAAACGGTGAGCTCCAAGGAAGTGGACGATCTGGCTAAGCTGCCTTCCAAGGAAGTGCTGCTCGCCAAATTCCTCGGTGGGCTCAACGCGCCCATCAGCGGGTTCGTCAACGTCCTCAACGGCAACCTGCGCGGCCTTGTGGTGGCTCTTAACGCCATCGCGGAACAGAAACAGAGCGCGTAACGCGCGCCCGAACGTCATTCGATGTGCGGCCGCTTAAGAGCCGCCGAATAAAATGGAGGTAACAATCATGGCTTCTGAGAAAGTAGCAAAGCTGCTCGAAGAAATCGATACCCTTACCGTTCTGGAGCTCGCCGAGGCCGTTAAGGCTCTCGAGGAGAAATACGGCGTTTCCGCCGCCGCCCCGGTGGCCGTCGCCGCTGCCGCTCCGAGCGCCGCCGCTCCGGCTGCCGAGGAGCAGACCGAGTTTGACGTCGTTCTCACCGAAGCGGGCGCTTCCAAGATCAACGTCATCAAGGTTGTGCGCGAGATCACCCAGTTGGGCCTGAAGGATGCCAAGGACCTCGTAGACAACGCCCCGAAGCCGGTTAAAGAGAAGGCTTCCAAGGCCGAGGCCGAGGAGATCAAGAAGAAGCTCGAAGAGGCCGGCGCAAAGGTCGAACTCAAGTAAGCTTTTTTTCCTGAAAACGGGGGCGCCGCGTTCTGCGGCGCCCCCGTTTTGTCGTTTTGGGGGCGGCGCGCGCCGCGCTTTCCGGCGCCGCGTTTTTATGCTACAATATTTTTATACCTTTTTGCTTCCTATTTGAAGCTTTCATAAAAAAACGGCCCGTAGGGCGGAATAAGCGCGCTCTTTGCGTTTACAATGAAAGCGAAGGGGTCCGTATGCCGGCCCGGGCGCAAACGTCCGAGGCGGGCGGAAAGGAGCTGGAAGAGATGAGACCGGTAAGGGGCGGCGGCAGGCGCGAACCGTTTTTCCGGCGGCATTCCGGCCTGGTTGCCTTTCTGGCGGCGTTCGTGCTGTGCGCCCTGGTGTTCGGCGGCCTGGCATATGCCCTGATGCGCCCCATCCTGGCGCAATCGGGCGGGTCGGAGAGCGCGGCCTCCGCGGCGGCGCAGGCGCCGGCCTCCGCGGCTTCGGCGGCGGCGCCCACCGGCAGCTTCACCATGCTGATCTCGGTGTACTCGGACCGGGATTTCTCCGCCGTGCAGCTCCTGCTCTACCGCCTGGACGCGGCGAAGAAGCGCGCGGTGCTGCTGCCGGTGCCGCTGGAGCTCGCGGCGGAGCAGCAGGGGAAAGCCGCGCCGATTGCGGAAGCGTACCTGCACGGGGGGAACAGCGCCGCGCGGGAAGCGCTTTCGCAGCTCCTCTCCATCAAAATCGGCTACGGGTGCGATTTCAGCTCCCAGAACTTCATCGCGGTTTGGGGCAAGCTCGGAGGGCTGTATCTGGCCGTGCCGTGCGGCCTCCGCTGCGTTTTGCCCGACAACGGCACCGTGGTGACGCTGAACGCCTCGCCGCGGCAGTACCTGGATGGGCAGAAGCTCTACGCGCTGCTGGCGGGAACCGGATACGCGGGCGCGACGGCCCGGTACGCCGAGCAGGCGGCCGTGATGAAGGAGTTTCTTGCGGAAAAGATGACGGGCGCGTACATGGATTCGCCGGGCGTGTATTTCGGCCCGGTGTTCAACCTGGCGGGCACCGGTTATTCCATGAGCAACCTGATGCGCGACGCGGCCGCCCTGAAGGCCTATTCGCCGCCCGCGGCCGTTACCACCGTGCAGCCGGCGTACGCCGCCTCCGCGGCGGACCCGTCGCTCCCGGCGTTTGCAAAACCCGAGCAGGTGCGCGCGCTGTTCTCGTAGCGGGAGAAAGCGTCCGCACCGCAGCGCGGGCGGTTTCTCCCGCGTGCGACCACTGAAAACTGAAACGGCGCGGAAGTCAGAACGACCAATCGAGCGCAAAACGGCGATTTCGGCAGGTTGCAGGGCACAGATTAAAATATCCGCAATTTGCCCTTGACATCGCTTGGCGCCGCCGCTATAATAAAGAAGCGATGCGTTTCCCATGCAACGGATAGCCGCGCGCTTTTTCCGTTCCGGAGGCTCGGGCGGGCGTCGGGGCGCGGATGAAAAATCATCGATACGAATTTCTGCTCAACTTGCGGGTCAGAATCCGCGTCAAAACCCATGGAAGAGAGCTTTTCAAGCGGATTTTATCGGTTATTGAACCGGATCTTCGTATGAACAAGACGAATCGGGAGGAAACCAGAATGTCAACCTATATGCCAAAAGCGGAAAATATCACCCGCAAATGGTACATCATCGACGCCGAAGGCAAGCCGGTGGGCCGTGTGGCCGCCGCCGCCGCGGCGCTCCTTCGCGGAAAGAACAAAACGGATTTCGTAACCCATCTCGACTGCGGCGACCACGTCGTCGTTCTCAACGCCGAGAAGGCGGTGTTCACGGGCAAGAAGCTGGACCAGAAGTTTTACCGCCATCACACCGGCTGGGTAGGCCACCTCAAAGAGGTCAAATACCGCACGCTGATGGCGCAGACCCCGGAAAAGGCGATCGAGCTTGCCGTGAAGGGCATGATTCCCGCCACCGTAATCGGACGTTCGGCCCTGGGACGCCTGCGCGTCTACCGCGGCGCCGAGCAGCCGCATACGGCGCAGAAGCCCGAGATCTGGAACATTTGACGAAAGGGGAACATGCTTTATGTATAACGACAGACCTTACCTTTACGGCACAGGCCGCAGGAAAAACTCGGTGGCGCGCGTACGCCTGTATCCCGGCACCGGAGCCATCACCATCAACGGGCGGGACATCGACCAGTATTTCGGCCTTGAAACCCTGAAGCTCATCGTGCGGCAGCCCCTGGTGCTCACGAACACGCTGGGCCGCTTCGATATCGAAACCACCGTAACGGGCGGCGGCGTTTCCGGCCAGGCCGGCGCCATCCGCCACGGCCTTGCGCGCGCTCTGCTGCAGGCCGGCGACGAGATGCGCCCCATCCTCAAAAAGGCGGGCTTCCTCACACGCGACCCGAGAATGAAGGAACGCAAGAAGTACGGCCTCAAAGCCGCACGCCGCGCGCCGCAGTTCTCCAAGCGCTGATTTCTGCGCGTATCTTTGCAGCTTCCGCAGCCCGGAACCGTTTTGGTTCCGGGCTGTTTTTTTTGCGCCGAAAAGCTAAGAATTCGCAAAATACGAAAAGTCTCATTACATTTTTGCTTCGAAAAAAATTACAAATTGTTACGCGCTTTCGCACCGGAATCTTCAAATCCGACGCATTTTGAAAGGACTGTGGACGAATTTTTGGGGGCTTTGCAGGATTTCGGCGAAAAGTACTTCCAGTTTCTGCCTTGACAAACCGGTTGTCCCTGCATATAATATAACAAAACGGTAACAAAAGTTTCCCGCGGGTTTCACCGAACGGCAGAAAGTCTGACCGCGAAACCCGCAAGCCGGAAGAACCGCGAGAGGCGGCGCTCCGGCACCCCTGCGCAGTGCGGCCGTGGGGGGCCTGGGCGCGGGGGGGCGGGGTGTGGCCGCGGT
>JAEWAU010000048.1 GCA_023391535.1 Bacillota bacterium
TCCGGCGCCCCTTTGTGCTTTTTTCTGATTTTTTTGGAGATCCGCATCAGGCATAGGTGGAAAAGGTTTCGCTCTGCGCCTGCGCGAGCACGGACTGCGCCGCGTCTTTTTGCATCAGCGCCTTCAGTGAAGAGAGCGCCGTCTGCGCGGCCGCTCCGGCCGCCGGCGTGCCGCCTGCGGCATCCGCCGCCCGGCCGCCGTCCCCTGTATTTGAAGAATCGTCGTTGAGCAGCTCTTTGAGTTTCTGGATTTCCCGCCGCACGTCCCGGTCGGCGCTCCCAATCGCCCGTTCCGCGGCTTTCGCGTTCTCCGGCGTATCGAATTTCAGATTGGCCACGCCGAGCCGCTCGGCCCAGCTGTCTTCTCTCTGCGCGGCGGCGGAAAGAAGCCCGCTTGCCCCTTGCCGCCCGCCCAGCGCGGCTACGGCGTCCCGGGCAAGGCCCGCGGCGGCATCCGCTGCGCTCAGACGGCCGTTGTCGAAGTCCGCTTCAAAGCTCAGTATGTCGTCCGCCGTCTGTTTGTCACTCTGGACATCCAGCCCGTAAAACTTCATCCAGGCGGTCAGGCCGTTTTTCATAGCGGAAAAGACCTCGTCGGGCGTATCCTGATTCGCCGCGGCCTGCTCGGCAGCCTGTTCCAGCTTGTCCGCCAGCTCCTGCGTGAGCTGCTTGCGCAGGTCCTTGTTTTGGCCGAGGCTCCCTAGGAACTGTCTGAGGTTGTCGTCCTCCTGCCTGCCGATGCCGTTGATGTCGTTCAGATAATAGTCGTATTCCTGCCGGCACTCCGCGCGGTCCGCGTCTGTGATCGTGTCGCTTTCCGCGAACTGCGCGATCTTGCGCATCTGCTGAAGGTCCTTATCCACGCCTTCCAGCGAGCCGATATCCATAACCTGCAGCGTGTCGTCTTTGCTGGCCGCGGCCAGTTTGAGCTCATCCGCAGCGGAAAGGGTGCTCAGGCTGCTTTCCAGCAAGCCCGCCGACTGCGTCCGGGAGCTGCCGATCACCCCGAGCGCCTTGAGCAGGCTTTGGGTTGCCTTGCCCGTCTGCTGCCCCGCCTGCGCGGTATTCTTATGTGCGCCGCTGCGGGACGCGTTCCATGCGTTCCCCGAAGGCCACCGGATCTTTGCCGAATTCGCGTCGCCGATGCGCAAAACTTTCCCCCGCTTTCCCGTTTTGTTCCGGGCGTATCTGTTTTCCAATAGGATTATCGGCGGCAAAGCGAGGAAACTGACAGCCTGTTTCCCTTTTTAGGGATTTTTACAAGGCGTTTTCCTCCATATCCTTGGCAAT
Source organism: Bacillota bacterium (assembly GCA_023391535.1). Lineage (GTDB taxonomy): Bacteria > Bacillota > Clostridia > Oscillospirales > Ethanoligenentaceae > JAEWAU01. The sequence continues at coordinate 1,290 of JAEWAU010000048.1, forward strand.
TTCCCCGAACTCGGCCTCCGTGAACGCGGCCAGCTCGCCGGGAGCCAGAATCACCTGCGCGCCGCGCGCTCCCGCGCTGACGCCGATTTTTTCGTACTGCCGCGCGGAAGCGTCCAGAAACGTGGGAAATTTTTTCTTCATGCCGATGGGCGAACAGCCGCCCCGGATGTACCCCGTGAGCTTCGGCAGCTCCTTCACATGAATGAGCTCCACGCGCTTGTCTTTTGCCAGCACGGCGGCCGCCTTGAGATCAAGCTCTTTGGTGACGGGAATGCAGAACACCAGCAGGCCGCGTTTTTCGCCGCGCGCCACCAGTGTTTTGAAGCACTGCGGCGGCGTAATGCTCTTGATCTGTTCGGCGGCGTGCAAGCCGATCAGGTCGTCCTCCTCGCACTCGTATTCCGCCGTTTCGTAAGCGATGCCCGCCTTATCGAGCATGCGCATCACATTCGTCTTGTTCATTGCGCAGCCTCCCGCCGTTCCTGTTTCCCATGCTCCTCCCCGCCGTGCCCGCGCAGGTGCTTTTTCAGGTACTGCCCCGTGTAGGAGGCTTCGCACGCGGCCACTTCCTCGGGCGTGCCGCACACGACGATTTCGCCGCCCCTGTCGCCGCCCTCGGGGCCGAGATCCACGATATAATCGGCCGTTTTGACAACGTCGAGGTTGTGCTCGATCACCACGACGGTGTTCCCGCCCTCCACGAGCATCTGCAGAACGTCAATGAGGCGGTGGACGTCGGCGGTGTGCAGGCCGGTGGTGGGCTCGTCCAGAATGTAGATGGTGCGGCCCGTGGCGCGCCGGGAAAGCTCGGTGGCCAGCTTCACGCGCTGCGCCTCGCCGCCCGAAAGCGTCGTGGCCGGCTGCCCCACCTTGATATACCCGAGGCCCACGTCGCACAGCGTCTGGAACTTGCGGGCGATGCGCGGCACGCTGGAGAAGAACTCCAGCGCCTCCTCCACCGTCATCTCCAGCACGTCGTTAATGTTTTTGCCCTTGTACTTGACCTCGAGCGTCTCGCGGTTGTAGCGTTTGCCCTTGCACACGTCGCAGGGCACGTAGACGTCCGGCAGAAAATGCATCTCGATCTTGATGATGCCGTCGCCCTGGCAGGCCTCGCAGCGGCCGCCCTTGACGTTGAACGAGAAGCGCCCGGAGGTGTAGCCGCGCATCTTGGCGTCCTGCGTGGCGGCGAAGAGGGTGCGGATATCGGCGAAGACGCCGGTGTAGGTGGCGGGGTTGGAGCGCGGCGTGCGCCCGATGGGCGACTGGTCGATATCGATGACCTTGTCGAGGTTTTCCACGCCCTCGATGCCGCTGTGCGCGCCCGGCCTGCCTTTGGCGCCGTTGAGCTGCACGGCGAGGCTTTTATAAAGGATCTCGTTTACAAGCGAGCTTTTCCCGGAGCCGGAGACGCCCGTAACGCAGATGAACGTGCCCAGCGGGAACGTGACGTCGATATTCTTGAGGTTGTTTTCCGCCGCGCCGCGCACGGTGAGGAAATTTCCGTTACCGGCGCGCCGCACCGCGGGAACCTCGATGCGCTTTTTGCCGCTGAGGTACTGGCCCGTGATGGAATCGGGGCAGGCCTTGATATCGTCCACCGTGCCGGCGCAGATGACTTTCCCGCCGTGGATGCCCGCGCCGGGGCCGATATCCACGATCCAGTCCGCGGCGTACATGGTATCCTCGTCGTGCTCCACCACGATGAGGGTGTTGCCCAGGTCGCGCAGGCGCTGGAGCGTGGCGAGCAGCTTGTCGTTGTCGCGCTGGTGCAGCCCGATGCTCGGCTCGTCGAGAATATACAGCACTCCCATCAGATAGGAGCCGATCTGCGTGGCGAGCCGGATTCGCTGACTTTCGCCGCCCGAAAGCGTGGCCGCGGCGCGCGAAAGCGTAAGGTATTCGAGCCCCACGTTTTTGAGGAACCCCAGCCGCTCGCGGATCTCTTTGAGGATGCGCCGCGCGATCAGCTCCTCTTTTTCCGTGAGCGTAAGCCCGTCGATGAACTCCAGCGCCTTCACAATGGAGAACCGGCTGAACTCGCTGATGTTCACGCCGCCCACCGTGACGGCCAGCACCTCTTTTTTGAGGCGGTCGCCGTGGCAGTCCGGGCAGGGCACCGCGCTCATGAACGCCTGAATCTCCTCGCGCATCCATTCGCTCTGCGTCTCGCGGAAGCGGCGCTCCAGGTTCCCGATCACGCCCTCGTAGGTGCTCATATAGGTGCCGCTGCCGTATTCGTTGCGGCGCGTGAACTTCACCTTCTCGTCGCCGGTGCCGTAGAGCAGCACCTGCAATGCCTTGGGCGGAAGATCTTTTACCGGCGTATCCAGCGAAAAGCCGTAATGCTCGGCCAGGCCCTCGTAGTACATCTGCGCGATGGTGGCGGCGTCCATGTAATTCCAGCCGCTTCCCTTGATGGCGCCGTCCCGGATGGAAAGGTTTTTATCGGGAATGACGAGGTCGGGGTCCACCTTCATGAACACGCCGAGGCCGCTGCACGTGGGGCAGGCGCCGTAGGGATTGTTGAAGGAGAACATGCGCGGCGCAAGCTCCTCGATGCTGACGCCGTGCTCCGGGCAGGCATAATTCTGCGAGAACAGAATCTCGTCGCCGCCCTGCACGTCCACCACCGCGAGGCCGCCCGTAAGCGAGGTGGCCGTTTCCACGGAATCGGCGAGCCGGCCCCGGATATCCGGCCGCACCACGAGGCGGTCCACCACGATCTCGATGCTGTGCTTCTTGTTCTTTTCGAGCTTGATGGTTTCGGAAAGGTCGTAGATATTGCCGTCCACCCGCACACGCACGAACCCGGAGCGCCGCGCGGCTTCGAATTCCTTCTGGTGCTCGCCCTTGCGCGCGCGCACCACCGGCGCGAAAATCTGGATACGCGTGCCCTCCGGCAGCTCCAGCACGCGGTCCACGATCTGGTCCACCGTCTGCTGGCGGATTTCGCGGCCGCAAACAGGGCAGTGCGGGATGCCGATGCGCGCGTAAAGCAGGCGCAGATAGTCGTAGATTTCCGTCACGGTGCCCACAGTGGAACGCGGGTTGCGCGAGGTGGTTTTCTGGTCGATGGAAATGGCGGGAGAAAGCCCCTCGATGTAATCCACGTCGGGCTTGTCCATCTGCCCCAAAAACTGCCGCGCGTAGGAGGAAAG
>JAEWAU010000055.1 GCA_023391535.1 Bacillota bacterium
CGCCGCGCGCATCGAGAAAAAGCTTGGCAGGCTTCCCGGCGTCGGCAAAGCCGGGGTCAACTTCTCCACCGAAAAGGCCACGGTGGAATTCGACCCGGCCCAAATAAAAATTTCCGACATGATTCACGCGATCGAATCGCTCGGTTACGGCGCCGCGAAGGCGGATGAAATTTCTCAGGATAAAGAAAAAGAAGCGCGGGAAAGGGAAACCAAACAGCTGCGGCGCTCGCTCATCGCTTCCATTCTCCTGAGCTCGCCGCTTGTGCTGGGAATGATCCTTTCGCTCGCGCGCATCGACGTGCCCCTGCTGCACAACCCTTATTTTCAGCTTGCGTTGGCGACGCCGATTCAGTTTATCATCGGCTGGCGCTTTTATAGGCATGCGTTTTACGCTCTGCGCTCCGGCAGCGCGAACATGGATGTGCTCATCGCCATGGGCACGTCGGCCTCCTATTTTTTCAGCCTCTACAACGTCTTTTCCGAACGCGCGCAGATGGGCGGAATGAAAAACCTCTATTTTGAGGCGTCCGCGGTCATCATCACGCTGATCCTGCTGGGCAAATATCTCGAGGCGGCGGCCAAGGGCAAAACCTCCGAGGCGATCAAAAAACTGATGAGCCTCGGGGCCAAGACGGCGCGGGTCGTTCGAAACGGGCAGGAAGAAGATATCCCGATTGAAGAAGTGGAGATTGGCGACGTGATCGTCGTCCGACCCGGCGAAAAAATTCCGGCGGACGGTGAAATCATAGAGGGGAGCTCTTCCGTCGACGAATCCATGCTCACCGGCGAAAGCCTGCCTGTCGGGAAAAAAGCGGGCGACTTCTGCATCGGCGCCACGATGAACAAGCTCGGTGCCTTTCGGTTTAAGGCGACCAAAATCGGAAAAGATACGGTGCTTTCGCAGATCGTCCGCATGGTGGAGGACGCGCAGGGCTCCAAGGCCCCGATTCAGAAAATCGCCGATAAGGTCGCGGGGATATTCGTGCCGGCGGTTATCGGCGTCGCGGCTTTAACCTTCCTCATCTGGTTTATCGCCACAGGCGATTTGACAAAGGCGCTTCTCAGCGCGGTGGCGGTACTCGTGATCGCCTGCCCGTGCTCGCTGGGGCTGGCCACGCCCACGGCCATTATGGTGGGCACCGGTAAGGGCGCGGAAAACGGAATCCTCATCAAGGGCGGAGAGCATCTTGAAACCGCTTATAAGCTCAACGCGGTGGTGCTCGACAAAACCGGCACCATCACGAAGGGGAAGCCGGAGGTTACGGATATCGTTCCGTTTGGGCGCCTTAGCCGGGACGAGGCGGCGCGGCTTGCCGCCATCGCCGAGAAGAAATCCGAGCACCCGCTCGGCGCGGCCATTTATGAAAACGGAAAACAGCGCATGGGCAGTATCCCCGACCCGGAGGCCTTCGAAACGATCCCCGGCCGCGGCATCGAAGCAGCCATTGGCGGCAGAACCGTTCTGATGGGTACCCGGAAGCTGATGGCGGAACGGAAGATCGGCCTGGGCGGTGCCGAAGCCGTTATGGAAGCGCTGGAGGACGGCGGCAAGACCGCCATGCTGATGGCGGTGGACGGCGCCCTCGAGGCTGTGGTCGCGGTGGCGGATACGCTGAAAGAAAGCTCTAAAGAGGCTATCGAGGAGCTTAGGAAGATCGGCGTCGAGGTCTATATGATCACCGGCGACAACCGGCGCACGGCGCAGGCCATCGCCAAACAGGTGGGCATCACGCACGTGCTGGCCGAGGTTTTGCCCGAAAACAAGGCCGAAGAGGTCGAAAAGCTCCAGAAGGCCGGCAAAAAGGTGGCGATGGTGGGCGACGGCATCAACGACGCCCCGGCGCTCGCCACGGCGGATATCGGCATGGCCGTGGGCACCGGCGCCGACGTTGCCATTGAGGCGGCCGACATCACCCTGATGCGCGGCGACCTGCGCACCATTCCGGAGGCGATCCGCCTTTCGAAGCACACCATGCGCAAAATCAAGCAGAACCTGTTCTGGGCGTTTTTCTATAACAGCATCGGCATCCCGTTTGCCGCGCTGGGCTTTTTGAATCCGATGATCGCGGGCGGCGCCATGGCGTTCAGCTCCGTTTCGGTGGTGACGAATTCGCTCAGCCTCAAACGGTACCGCCAGGAGAAAGCCGGCGGGCGTTCCCGGACGCGCGGGGTATCCCAGGCGGCCTGATTGGAAACGCGCCCGCCCGTATACTTCGGCAGGCCCGATAAACGGCTGTCGATTCAGAGCGGCGAAAATGGTATAATAAGAAAAAAAGGACAGAAGCTCCGGCGGGGGCTTCTGCCTTTCGATTCGGGTGATTGAATGACTGCGGAAACCAGGCGCGTCCTCGTTGTGGATGACGAAGCGAAAATCGTGAATGTGGTAAAATCCTATCTGGAAAAGAACGGTTTCGCGGTCGCTACAGCCTGCGGCGGCAGGGAAGCCCTCGAAAAGTTCCGTCAAGAGAATCCGTCCCTGATCATCCTGGACTGGATGCTCCCGGATATCTCCGGCGAGGAAATCTGCCGGACGATCCGGAAAACGTCCGCGGTGCCGGTCATTATGCTGACCGCGCGTGTGGAGGAAGAAAACATTCTGGAAGGCTTTCGGTTTGGCGCGGACGATTACGTCGTAAAGCCCTTCAGCCCGCGGCAGCTTGTCGCACGGGTGAAAGCCGTGCTGCGCCGCGCGGGCGGGGAACCGTGTTCCGCGTTGGCCTTCGGCGGCGGCGAACTGGTGATCGACCTCGACAGCAGGGAAATTCGGAAAGACGGAACGCGCGTGAGCCTGACCCCGAACGAATTCAGAATCGTATGCACGCTTGCGCAGCACCCCAAAAAGGTTTTTACGCGGGAAGAGCTGATTTCCGCGGCAATAGGGGACGATTTCGAGGGCTTCGACCGCGTCGTCGATTCGCACATCAAGAATATGCGGCAAAAGCTCGAAACGGACCCAAAAAATCCGCGGTATATCCTCACCGTGCACGGCGTCGGCTATAAGTTTGGAGGCAGCTGAATGAAGGGGAACAGCCTTCGCACCAGATTATCTCTGACTTACGCCGTGCTGGCTCTTTTGCTGGTCGGGAGCGTCAGCTTCTTTGTCAATTATTTTTTCAAACTTCAGTTCAACGATTATGTGGTCGCGCAGCAGAAGCAGACAAACCAGAATATCGTGAATTTGGTGGACCGGCAATTCGACGCCTCCACCGGGGAATGGAACGAGAACGCCATTGAAAATATCGGCATGAGCGCGCTTGACCAGGGGATCATCCTCAAAGTGAAGGATCTCGCCGGCAACACCGTTTGGGACGCCACGGTTCACAACAACGGCCTTTGCATGCAGATGCTGATGCAGATGGAAAAGTATACGGAAAGCCAGAATCCCAGCCTGAAGGGCGGCTACGTTCAGACGCGCTACGAGCTTTCCGATAATTTGAGGCAGATCGGGGAAGCGGATATCGGCTATTACGGTCCCTTCTACTACACGAGCAACGACGTCAGCTTTTTAAGCCGCATCAATTCGATTCTGGGCGCGGTGGGCGCGGCATCGCTGCTTCTGGCGCTGCTTCTGGGCGCGGTGATGTCCGCGCGGATCAGCCGCCCGATTGCGAAGGCGGTGGATGCCGCGTCGGAGATCGCGCGGGGCAATTATAAAGAGAGAGTCAAAGAGACCTCCACCACGCGCGAAATTCTGCAATTAAGCGCCGCAGTCAACAATCTGGCCGATTCGCTTGAAAAGCAGCAGAAGCTGCGCAAAACGATGGCGGCCGACGTTTCACACGAGCTGCGCACGCCGCTTGCGAGCCTGCAGAGCGCGCTCGAAGCGATGATCGACGGCGTCTGGGAGCCGACCGGCGAGCGGCTGGAAAGCTGCCATGAGGAGATCGTACGGATCGGCCGGCTCGTCGGCGACCTGGAAAGGCTCGAACGGGCCGAAGCGGAGAACGCCGTGCTGAACCCGGAGGAGTTTGATCTGGCGGTGCTCGTGCGGCATATCGTCCACAACTTCGAACCCGATTTTTACAAAAAAGGCGTATCCCTGAGCCTGGCCGGCGATTCGGCGGTTCTCTTGGCCGACAAAGACAAGATCAGCCAGGTCGCCGTGAACCTCGTTTCCAACGCGCTGAAATATACGCCCGAAGGCGGGCGGGTAGAAGTTGTGACGCGAAACGCGGAAGACGCGGCCGAGCTCATTGTCCGCGACAACGGCAACGCAATCCCGCCCGAAGACCTTCCGAACATCTTCGAGCGGTTCTATCGGGCGGATAAATCACGCAACCGGCTCACGGGAGGCTCCGGGCTGGGTCTGTCGATCGTCAGAGCGATTGTGGAGGCGCACGGGGGAAGCATCGGCGTAACGAGCGAACCGGGCGCGGGCACCGTGTTCACCGTAAAGCTGCCAAAGCTGCCGGGCAAACACGGCGTGCGCTACGGCAATTCCATAAAAGCTTGAGCGAAGCTGCGCTTTTTTTGATGCGGCGAAACGCTTCGGAAAAAACCCGCGTTTTTACGGTTCGGGTGCGGCATACCGGCACTGCCCCCCTTTTTTTTCGCCTATTTTTCCGAGCCTTCCCAGATGGCCTGAACCCGGCCCACCAGATCGTCTTCCTCGAGCATCACTTTAATCCCGTGGGGATGGGTGGAACTGTTCGTCAATATGCGCTTTACGTGCCCGCGGGTCAGCTTTCCGGTGGGCTGGTCCTTTTTCAGCACGATATCCACCAGCATTCCGATTTTGATGTCGTTTCTGTTTTTTCCATCCATAATATCCGGCCCTTTCATGAAGCGTATGGAATCAGCAAAGGACAAATGAGCGCGAAAAAAGCTCGTGCCTGCGGCAATTTAAACATGCCGCGGACGGTTCGGCCGCCCGCGCACCGGCGATATGCCTGCGGTGAACGGGCCGCCCAACCGGACTCCCGTTCCCAATTGGAATAGCTGTAGAATATCAGAATACCGCCCGCGTATGAACGGGATATGAACGCTCCGAATAAATTCCGACGTTTCCGCCGGCCCGGAGTACCGCGCTCACATCGATTCCCGATAGGTTGAGACGAACAGCCTGCCCGAGGTGCCGACCGCCGCGTAAAAAACCTGCGCAGCGTCCCCCACGCTACAGGCATGCAGCTGCTCGGCCAGCCAAGCCCTGTCATGGCCGCTCATGCTCAAATTCGGCTCCAATATTTTTCCGTCTATGATAATATCGATCGGGAATACGCTCTCGCTTTTCGGAATGTTCATTTCGCCCGCCGTGGCCGGCTGCCGTTCGGGCTTGAGCAGCACCGAAAGCTGCCCGTCGTTTTCAATCACGGCGTAATCGACCGTATCCACATCGAAAATGTTTTTTTGCCGCAACAGCATGAGAAGCTTGCTGATGCTGATTCTTGTTTTTGTTAAATTGGCCTTTTGCAGCCTGCCTTTCCAGATGACAAGGACGGGTTCGCCTTCTTCCAGCTTGCGGAACAGGGAACTTTTGATATTCAGGAGATCGGTAAGCAGCACAAGGCCGGTGATGGTGACCGAGGCGACGATGCCCAGCAACAGGGAGCTTTCATTTCCAAGCGAGATGCGCACCGCCAGAGATCCGAGCGCAATGCCCACGACAAAATCGAAAAACGTGATCCGGGAGAGGAGTTTGCGCCCGATGATCCGTCCTAAAATCAGCAGGACAAGATAGGCGACGATGCTTCTCAGCACCGTGAATGCGATTTTGATGATCATAAGCGCACCGCTTCCGTTTCCGTAATGCTTCCCGCGCGGGCGCCGGCGCGTTTGGGGCGGGGG